>JAIRZX010000489.1 GCA_031267005.1 Deltaproteobacteria bacterium | reverse complement strand
CATACTCAATCTCCTTCTGGCCCAACCATACTCCTCCTCAAAATTTTTTGCAGCATAATTAGGTATAATTATGTATATTTATACCAACGCGTATTTTTGCAGCTGCACACTAGTTGGTGAAACTGTCGAAAAATCTACAATATATAAAATGCTAGAAAGAAATCATTGGAGAAAATTAATTCCGGATAAGAAACATCCTAAATCTGATCCAGCGCAACAGGAATTATTTAGAAACAAGACTCTTTTGTCATTTGCCGAGGGAATCAAACAGAAAACTGACAAACAGATTTTGATATTTTTCCAGGACGAGGCAAGATTTGGGAGGATGTCAGATCCTGTGAGTTGTTGGGCACCCGCTCCGGCAAGGCCTGTTGTGAATGTTGCACTTGTTCGGCAATATCAATACGTCTTCGGAGCTGTATGTCCTCAGACAGGAGATTTTGAATTTTTAAAAGCTTCTGATATGAAGACAGACAACATGTCATTGTTTTTGTCGAAGGTTAGTGAAAATCATTTAGACGCAGAAATTATTATGGTTGTAGATGGGGCATCAACTCACAAGTCTAAAAGTTTAGTGATACCTAAAAATGTCCATATTCTTGTTTTGCCGCCTTACTCGCCTGAATTGAATCCTGTTGAAGTTCTTTGGAATGTTGCAAGAAGAAATTGTTTTGCAAATCAATATTATGACACTCTAGATGAAGCGATGATAAATCTTACAGTGTATATGAAAAAGTTGAAAAGAAATCCTGATAAACTAATTCGTCTGACTTTCTGGCCTTGGATATCAAGAATCATTGACCATCTTTAAATGTCACTATAATTTTTATCCTTAACGTTATGAAATTTTAAAAAATTAAGAGAATAATTTTTTAATATTATAGATGGTACAGATTCAGAATTTTTTGAAATCTTGAACACTTATTGGAATTACATCAGAAAAGGCTCCAAACAGGACCAGGATAGGCCTCCTGATGTCAACTAAGCCTATACACTGTCCAAGAAGGGGGGCAGGGCGTAAAAAAGCCGCAAAAATGGCCTTATAATTGCCTCCTGAGAAGGGAAATTATGCCGGGAAAAACTAAAAAATGTAATAAAAACAGGCAGTTAGGACATAATTAGAATCTCGAAGTCTTTGAAAGCAGAAAAAAAATAATTCTCAAAGTACTTCTTTCAGATCTGGGGATGTGTTATTTCTTCAAAAGTATCGAGCCAGTCGCCCGCGAAAGGCGCCCGGCAGCCAGTTCCCTGGCCCGCAGCGTTGCTACAGGAAGGGTGGCCCGTTAGCGGGATGGCTTGCAAGCCCCTCCGCGCCACGCGACGGGTGTCCGGAAGAGCCGACCGCATGCAAGGAATCAGTCAGGGGAGGGCGCCGCAGTCTTCGCGAGCCTCGGCGGCGGGTTCAACCTGTTTAAGGAAGCGCCGGAGGCGTCTCGTTGCCATGCTCCAGGGGACTCCGAGCCCCGCCCTGGCCCCCGGCATTGACGAGGACTCGGCCTTCAAGCTCGACGGCATGGCCTCCGCTTTTGGGACGCCCTCAAGGAAGGGAGGCGCCTCCCCGCCGCGTCGGGAAGCTTCGAGGGGCCCGTGCCAAGGTCATTGTCGGGGCGGCGGACGACTTGTCGGCAGGGGCGCGCGACATCAAGACCCTCGAGGCGACGACCGTCGGCGCCAAGGAGGAGACCCTGCAGGCGGTCAGGGGGCTTGGCTTCATGGAGAGCCTGACGGTCGTCAGGTTTAGCCCCCCGAAGGCGAAGGCGGTAGCGGCGCAAATGATCGCCAGATTGTTCCATCCGGCCGGCGGGAGGTCGGCTTTGAAGCGCCTCCAGGAACCGAACGCCCCGGGAGAGCCCTTAGGGACGGACTTTTCCCAAGCTAAAGGGAAAATGACGCTCCACTGTCTGGACGACGCTCCCTTCGGAGCCAAGGACGACGCGCCTCCCAGTTCCGGGCCGCACGGGCCTCACGTCGTAGTTGCGACGCGCGCGGAGGGGCGTGGAAATGCGCGTCTTCATCAGCGTCCGTTAGAGAGCCAGGGCTGGGGGCAACGCGTAAGACAAGAGGGGTCGCAACAAGGCCGTGAGAAGAGCGACTTCCCTCGCTTGTGCCTCGACTTCGCCGCCCGCGAGAGCGGTTTTATCCCGCCGCAGCCGGGGATTGCCCGGCAACGCCTCGAATGGCCTGGCGCCAGGGAGAGCGGTCCGGGCATGACGGACAAGGGCGCAGCCTCAAAGGAGAATCGGGAGTTCTCGGGGTAGGCGGGCTTCAGGAACGCGGGCCATGGCGCCAAGTAAAATTGCCAATCGGGCGGATAATGAGGGTAACGCCTGAAGCCAGGGCACGGCCTTTGGCGGGGATCGGATGAGAAAATTCGTCCATAAACGTGATTTATTTAATAGCCAGGTAACTGGCGGCAAGATTGTCTGCCCGCTTAGGATGGAGCGGAATTTAGAGGAAACCGAAATGAATAATGCTATGTGTAATTCTGTCGAGCAATACGTCGATGAAACCGGGCAGGTGGTGCTAATGTATCCGGACGCGAGTCCGATGCAAGAGTACATCATGTCCAATTTGCCGAAGGCGGATTTCGGTTTGCCGGAGGAGGACGGCCTGGATGACGCGTTCGGCAGCTTCGTCTGGAAAGTCACGAACGAGAAGGGGATTTTTTACATCGTTTCCGAGGCAATGGATAACTGGCAGCGCAGGTTCCACCTGATCGGCCCCGGCAACAACTGGTGCCCTCAGGTCCTTCCGTTCACCAAGTTGGGGGCGATAAATAGCCACGCGCAGAACGATACCCACTTATTCTGCATAGACTACTTCCAGCACAGGACGGTCATGATACGGAAGTCGGATTGGGCCGAGGTCGCTTGGCACGACTTCACGCCTACCGAGGGCTACCAGGCATTCGGCGTGAAAGCGCGTATGGTTGGCAACTGGGTGAAGTCTCTCTACATCGAAACAATACAGCTCGGGACGTCAGCCTGCCACCTTTCGTGCAAGGCGTTTGACCACGATCTCAACGGCCGTTCCGGAACGGACCTGCCGGCTGTCCCGGTTCATTGCGGCGTTGAAGATGCAATTATCTTCCTGGGGGGGAAGAGCGCTGCCAACATCGTGTACGCCCGCTCCGGCGGGGACGAGCGGAGTTACGCTCCTGACACAGTGAGGGAGAGGAAGAAGAACGCGGGTTGCGGAACCGGAATGCGCTTTGGCGGGATTAAGGGAGTCGAAGGCCCGGTAACTTGGAGGGCGACCGCGTCGTTCGTCAATAACGCCTTTGGCGGCAAGGAATAACGGCATTAACCCAGTCCGGGAAAGCCGGCCGGGACGAGGCGCGTTCCGGAGGCCAGTCCGGGAAAACCGGTCGGGCGGAACCGTTTTTCTGAGGCAAACTCGGTTGAAGAGGGCAGGAGTAGCCGCGTTCCGAAGGCAAGGTGCCGAAAGGAAACGCCAACGAACCCCAGTCCGGAGGGAGCCCGGCGAAGCCGCAGTGTGGCGGTAAAGCCGACCCCGCAGTGAGGCTGGGAGAAGTTGCCGCTTTATGGGGGGCCAAGGGAATTTCCGGCCAGGGCTGGGTCGCGGAATGTGCGCACTTCCGCGTTATTAGGACCCCCAGGGAACTCTCGATGGGATTCTGGGTGCCAGACCTAAAGGATCCCGCGGCTTCTCCGGAAGCGCCTCGGAAGAGTCGGCAGGGGCCAGCCGGTCCGTCTGGCGGGGCATGAGGTTCCGGCGAGGGCCCGTCGCGGCGCATTGGCAGACGGGCCGGCCGGACGCTTCACGGCGGGGCCGCAGGCCCTTGAACCGGCAACTGCGGAGCCGTGCCGTTCTGGAGAAGGGTTGATTCCACTGCGAAAACCCAGCCGCCCTCCATGAAGTTGAATGCTCCATGCGGGAAGGGGTGGCCAAAGCTCCCTCCTGCGGCGGGGTCGATTCGAGCGTATCCGTTCACGGGCTCAAGGGAGGGGCGGTCCTGTGTCAAGTTGGAGGCGGTACTGGGTTTTGAGGGAGGAATACCGAGACCGGTGGGTGAGGAGGCCTTTTGCCCCGTTAACGGATACACCAGCGAAACTTATCGGAAACCAGCGAAAGGTATCGGAAACCCGCGAAACTTATCGGAAACCCTCGAAAGGTATCGGAAACCAGCGAAAGTCTTGCAACGTAAGCGATTATGGCCGCCTGGAACTCGGGCGGGAGCGTCCGAGGGTACCTAGGCCTCTCGGCGCGGCAGGGTGTCTGGCCCGAAGGCAGTCTGGATCGGAGACCGCGCCAAACGGGCGCTGGTTCACCTCCAGTTGCCAATAACTATGAAATGCGCCCAGTAGTACGGGTGGGAGTAGCCTTTGCCGTCCCAACGCGGCGCGTTCCCCGTCAAGGCGCCCGCACGCTCTTGCTCCCCTCCGGCGCGCGGGGCCGGACTTCCCGCCGCCGCGGCCTGGGCGGCCGCGTCGCGCATCACCGCCAGCTGGGCCCCGCGCAGGGCCTCGGCCTTGTCCTTGCCTTCCGAGTAACGGAGGCGGTAGAACTCGCGCACGAGCTTGGCCGTCGAGAGGTCCGAAACGGTCCACAGCGACGCGAGCACCGCCGTCGCCCCGGAGCGCTGGAGGGCCTCCCCGAAGCTCTCGACCTCCGCCCCCCTGCCGCGCCTGAAGCCGGAGGCGGTGTCGGACGCCGAAAAAGCGAGGAGGTCGATGCCTTTGAGATCGAGGTCCGGCGCGGATTCGATGGCGCCGAGGCTTATCGTCCTCCCGTTTCCCAAAAGGAGTTCGGTGTTGTCGTGGCCGGCCGGGTCGAGCCTGAGGTGGCTCGCGACATGCACGGCCTGCGCTTCGGAGGCGACGCTTTCCGAGAGCGCCCGGCGGGTGAAAGCGGCGTCCAGGAATGCCTCGCCGTCGAGCGCCCCGTAAGGCTCGCCGCCCGGGGCGGGGGCCCCTCCCTCCGCTCCGGCGACGGCCGCGCCGCCAGCGGCGGGGGCCCCTTCCGGCTGTCGGCTTTTAACAACTGAGGCTATTTCCTCCCGCACTCCCGAGAGCGCCGGGAACCCCGGCCACGCCGCGGTGACGCCCATGGCCCTGGCCGAAGCCCCGGCGGAAGGAGGCGGGTCCCTGAGCCTCGAAGCGGTAGTCTCCGTGAAGATAGCGGTGGGGTACTTTTCCGCGAGCCACCTCTCCCCGTCCCAGAAAGCCGCCGCGGGCGCGTAGCGGAGGGCGCCGTCCAGGGACAGCATGAGGGTCTCGGCCCCGCAGGCCTCGAGGTCGGCCTCCAGCGGCCCTATCACCGCGTCGTAGAGCCTCTTGGCCGCCGGCCTGGGGTCCTTGGAAGCGTCCTCCAGAAGCGCCCGGAACTCGGCTACCAGGCGGACGAGCTCCCAGTTGGAGATGGCCGCCTCGCCCGCAGACACGAAGCCGGGGGCGACCATCACGAGGTACAGGGCCCTGTCGGCGGACACAGCGTGCACCATCGCCGCGCCGGCGCCGGCGGCCGCGAGCGCCTCCAGCCTCCGGGACATGCTCCCGGAAGTCGGGGCCGCTGGCGCCCCACCCTCCCCCAGAAGGGAAGGGAGCCTTTCCAGGAAGTCGAGGAAGGCCGCCTTCGTTTCGGCGGCCGCGGCGTCGAGCTCGCCCGCCCGGGCGGACGATTCAGGGGAAAGGCCCCCTTCCGCCGCGGCGGCGTCGTCCAGCGCGGCGCGCTCGCGGCCCGCCGCCGCGGCGGCGTCGGCGACGGCCGCGTACGCCCGGCGGGCGCCCGCTTCCGGCGTTCCGGAGAAAAGGTCGGCGGCAGGCTGGCCGCCGTAGGGGCCGTTCGGGGAATGGCCCGGATCGAGGGCGGCGAACTCGTCGGCCTTGAGCAGGTCGAGGGCTTCCAGCGCCTCCTCCGTCCGCCCGGCCTTGGCCAGGGCGTCGAAGAGGCTGTGCCAGGGGCGTTCCATGGCTTTCGCCAAGGAGCGCCTCACGCCTTCGTCCAGGGCGGGGAGCCTGGGGAGCGCGTCCCCCGACGCCTCGGCCGCGAGCTTAAAGAAGAAGGTGGACTCTTCCAGATCCCCCAGCCCCATTGAGGCTTCCCCCAGGTTGGCCGCCGCGGCGGCGGCGAGCGGGTGGCCCGGGCCGTAAAGCCTGACGGCCTCCTCCAGGGCGGGCGCCAGGAGCGCCTTGGCGGCGGCGTAGTCCCCTTCCGCCATCCTGGTCGAGGCGAGTCCGTTGGCGAGGGCCAGCGAGAGCGGGTGCCCGGGCCCCAAGGCGTTGCGGGCGTCTTCCAGGGCGCGGGCGGCCGTCTCGTTGGCCGCCTCCCGGTCGCCCGAGCGCTCCATGATGGCGGCCAGGTTCCCCCTGGAAGAGAGGGTCCGCGGGTTGTAGGGCCCGAGAGCCC
>JAIRZX010000479.1 GCA_031267005.1 Deltaproteobacteria bacterium | reverse complement strand
GGAGCGGAGGTCCGGGACCCGAAGGAGGGTTGCCGGGAACCCGGGGCGGAGGTCCGGAACCCGAAGGAGGGCCGCCGGGAGGCCGGGGCGGAGGTCCGGGACCCGAAGGAGGGCTGCCGGGGGCCCGGGGCGGAGGTCCGGGACCCGAAGGAGGGCTGCCGGGAGCTCTGGGCGGAGGTCCGGGACCCGAAGGAGGGTTGCCGGGGCGGAGGTCCGTGGCATAAAAGCAAATGCTCTCGATCACCCCCTTCGGGGGCTGAAAGGATACTCGTTTTTGACAAGGCATGGCATATTCGTTACAATAACCCCTCAGAGCCGACAAAAGGGCGGGAGGCCGCCTTCCCGTGACCCTGCCCGGGGGTAGACGAGTCAGGAGACTTCGGGGGGGAAGGGAGCGCCGCAACGTCTTTTTCTCGCCTTTTTTTTGTTCGCTCCCCTTCGGCGCCCTTCCGCCGCTAACGTTGCGGGGCGCGGCCTCCAGCCGACCACGGTCCTGCCTTAACGCCGCCTTCCGACGGCCCCGACCGCCGACGCCAGGCGGTCCCGACCCCGGCGGGCCTCCCCCCAAGCTCCGGACGCCTCGGACGGCGGCCCGGCGCCGCCTCGCGCCCCGTCCCCCCTCCTTCGGAGGGAGCCGCCGGATCCCCGCTCAGGGATCCTTCAGAACCCGCCGCCCAGAGGCGTGTCCTTTCCGGACTCGCCAACTCGCCGACTCGCCTCAACGCCTGCCTGTCTGCCAGCGGCCGTGTCCGTCCGGCCCGCTTCCTGCCCGCAGGCCGTTTTCCCCTCTTCCCTTTTCCCGCGCGGACCCCGTGCCGGGCCAGTCCGGACGTTCCCGGCCCGCCCGTTTCCATATTCCGGCCTTCAGGCACTTCCGCCCGCGGGCCGCCGTTCGCCGCGGCCGCCCGTTCCGCCTTCCCCCCCAGCCCCCGGCCGCAGAGGCCGACGGCCCCCACTTGGAGATGGGACGACCGCCTTGGAGCCTTCACCGCCACAGCTCCCGGAGCCCGGGCCGGGCACAAGGGCCCTCGCGGCGGCGGCTTCCGCCGCCATGTTCCTGCCCGCGAGGCTGCCTTTGGGGGCGCTCGCGGCCCTGGGCCGGCTCGCGGGCTCGATAGCCTACCTGGCCCTCCCCCGCAGGCGGAAGATAGCCAGGGTGAACGTCGAGCGGGCCAAGGAGGCGGGCTTCCTGCCGGAAGGCGTGGACGCCGGAAAGACCGCCAGGCTCTCCTTCGGCACGGTGGCCCAGACCCTCCTGGAAGGCATGGTCCTCCACCAGAGGGGCCTCGAGCCCTTCGTGGGCCGCTGGAGGGTGGACGGCAGGGAGAACGCCCGGGCGGCGCTGGGGCTCTCCGCCGCGTCCGGCTCGGGAGTCGTGTTCCTCACCGCCCACATGGGCCCCTGGGAGCTCGCCCCCCACGTGATGCGCGCGGAGTTCGGGATCTCCATGGCGGTGGTGGGCCGCGCCCAGGGAGGCGGCATCCTGGAGCGGCTCATGGTGGAGGCCAGGACCGGGACGGGCAACAGCTTCATCTTCAAGGACCGGGGGGCCAGGGAGATGTTAAAGATCTTGAAGCGGGGCGGCCACATAGGGACCCTCATCGACCAGGCGGCCGTAGTCGAGCGCGAGGGGGCCGAGTTGAGCTTCATGGGCAGGCCCGCCAGGACGAACCTGGGGCCCTACAAGCTGGCCGCGAGGACGGGGGCCACCGTGGTGCCCCTGTTCGCGAGGAGGGAGGGGGGGGAGGCGGTCATAGAGATCCACCCGCTTCTGGCGCCCCCGGCCCCACGGGACGATCCCGAGGGCCTCTGGCCCGCCGCAGCCGCCCAGAAGGTGAACGACCTCCTGGGCGAGCAGGTCCGCTTGCGGCCCCCCGAATGGATGTGGGGCCACCGCCGCTGGAAGACGCCCGAGGGCATAAGAGCAGACCCCGGCTTCTTCTGAGACGGCCGATTCACGCCTTAAGCCGATTCCCAGGGAGACTAGTCGATCATGTCAACAGAGAAAGATTTCGCAGAGCTCACCTTCCTGCCGGACAGGGTGACCGTGAAGGCGCCCGCTGGGGAGACCGTCCTGGACGCGGCCAACCGGGGCGGGCTCCACATAAACGCCTCCTGCGGGGGCGAGGGGGTCTGCGGCCGCTGCATGGTGGAGCTGCGGGGCGGGACGGTGGACGCCCAGCCCGGGCTCTACCTCTCCGAGGAGGACTTCGCCAAAAACCTCCGCCTGGCCTGCCGGGCCAAGTGCTCCGGCCCGGCCGAGATCTTCATCCCGCTGGAGTCCAGGGGGGACGCGTCCTTCTTCAAGAAGGCCGTCCAGGCCGACGAGAAGGTCACCGTGGAGACCCTGGCCCCCACCGTCAAGCAGGCCTGCCTCATCCTCCAGCCGCCCGACCAGGCGGACAACACGGCCGACCTCGACCGGGTGGCGGCCGCGTTGTCCGACCAGGGCCTGACGGACCTCTACGTGGACCTGGCCACCGCGAGGACCATGCCGGAGGTGCTGAGGGCCAGCGGCTTCAAGGCCAAGGTGACGGTGAGCCTGGACCCGCCCATAAACGACCGCGCCGCCAAGCCTTTCGGGCGGATAGTCTCCGTGGCCCCGGCAGACGACGACGAGTCCTACTACGCGCTCGCGCTGGACATCGGCACGACCTCGGTCTGGGCGAGGCTCATCAACCTCGCTACCGGCGAGGCGCTCCCGAGCGTGGCCGACCTGAACGGGCAGATCTCCTTCGGCGAGGACGTCATAAGCCGCATCGTCTACGCCGGCCGCCCGGAGGGCCTGAAGAGGCTCCAGCTCCAGGTCACCAACACTGTCAACAAGCTCCTGGACCGCCTGGACGAGCAGGTCCCCGGCTACCGGCAGAGGACCTACATAGCCTACGCCGCCGGGAACACCACCATGAGCCACCTGATGGCGGGGGTCGATCCCAAAAACATCCGGCTCGCCCCCTACGTGCCCCCCATAGCCGCCTGGCCGACCCTGAGGGCGAGCCAGATAGGCATAAACATGGAGCCCTTCGCGCTCCTGAAGTTCTTCCCGTCGGTGTCCAGCTACGTCGGCGGCGACATAGTCTCCGGGGTCCTGGCCTCCGGCTTCTACGAGCGCGAGGAGCTCACGCTCTTCATAGACGTCGGCACCAACGGCGAGATAGTTATCGGGAACCGCGACTGGCTCACCTGCGCCGCCTGCTCCGCCGGGCCCGCCTTCGAGGGCGGGGGCGTGAAGTTCGGCATGAGGGCGGCCCCCGGGGCCATCGACAACTTCCTCTACGACCGGAACCTCAACAAGCACTACCTGGGGGTCATGGACAACGTTCCCCCCTCCGGCATCTGCGGCTCCGGGCTCATAAACGTCGTGGCCGAGCTCTTCCGGGCGGGGGTCGTGAACAAGCAGGGCCGCTTCGAGACCGACAGGAGCCCGCTTGTGCGCGAGGGGGAGGACGGCTGGGAGTACCTGCTCTCCCCCGCCGCCGAGAGCGCCGGGGGCAAGGACGTGGTCCTTACCGAGATAGACATCGAGAACCTCATCCGCGCCAAGGGCGCCATGTTCTCCGGCTACCAGACCCTGGTCGAAGCCGTGGGCCTGGAGATGGGGGACCTGCAGCGCGTTATCATAGCCGGCGGCTTCGGGAAGTCCCTGAACCTCGAGAACGCCATAACCATAGGCCTTCTCCCGAGCCTCCCTCTGGAGCGCTTCCTCTACATCGGGAACGGGTCCCTCTCCGGCTGCACGCTCGCGGCCCTCTCAGGGCCCATGTGGCTGGCCGCGAACGACATCAAGCGCATGATGACCAACTTCGAGCTTTCGGAGACCCCCGGCTACATGGACAAGTACATGGCCACCCAGTTCCTGCCCCACACCGACGCCTCCCTCTTCCCGCCGATGGGCGACTGACGGGGGCCAGGCCGGGAACTGGATTAAGGCCCGCGCGAGGCTCGCGCCGGACCAGCGGAGGGCCTGCGGACGGCCGCCCGGCGGCGGACGCGGGACCTGATGGAGGCATGCGCAGTGCCGCCCTGATGATGGCGCGAGCCTTGCCCGGGAGTTGCGGGGGACTTGCCCAAGGCCGCCCTGCGGATGGCGCGGGCCTCGCTCGGGAGTTGCGGGGGACTTGCCCAAGGCCGCCGGAAGCTTGCCAGGGGACCGCCAGAGTACCGGGCGGGGAACACCGGGGTGCCGGATCCCCCGGGCCCCTCGAAACCCTCGCGGCCGGGCCCGCGCCTTTCGCGGGCGGCGGCGGCCGGGCGCGGCAGGGCTAAAGCCGTCTCCCCCTATCCCGGAAACCGTCCCTCCGCAGTCCCCCCCCACGCTACCCCGCTCCCGGACCGCCGCGCCCTCCCCTGATCCCGCGCCAAGCCTTGATTCCTCTGCGAAAACCCAGCCTCCCACTTCGAAATCGAATGCTCCATGATGGAGGGGGAGGCCAAAGCCCCGTCGGCGGAGGGGCCGATTCGAGCGTATCCGTTCACGGACTCTTTGGGAGGGCGGTCCCGCGACAGGCTTAAGGCGGGCTTCGGGCAGGCGGGAGGGGGATTCGGGAGTAAAGGCAAGGCGGTCCGGGAGCCGAGCGAGGCAATCTTGTGGCAGGCGGGAGGAGGCCCTGAGAGGGGGCGGCGGTCCTGGGGCGGGCTTGAGACGGTCCGGGTTATGAGTGAGGCGGCCCGAGTCCAGTGGGGGGGTTATCTTCTGCCCCGTGAACGGATAACGTTGCCGGCACTCTCTGGGTTCCCAATGCGGACGGATGAGAGGGGAGGATTTTCGCAACGGTATCAAGCCTTGCCGTCCCCGGGGTTGGACAATCCCCGGCATTGGTGATATACGGCTTTTGGATTTCGCGGCACGGGGCCCCCGCTGGCCGCCCGCGCCGGGAGCGCCCCAAGGAGCCGTCGCATGGACAAGGGAAGCGGGAAGACAGCGAAAGAAAAGGGCAAGAAAGCTGCAACGCGGAAGCCCCCCGGCACCGTTGCGGACCTGGGCGCGGAAGCCGGGCCCGCCGCCGACTGCGCCGTGTCCGGGGCCCCTGCGGGAGACGGCCTCGGCGCCGCCTCCGGGGCCCACGCGAGAGACGGCCTCGGCCTCGGCGCCGCGTCCGGAGCCCCCGCTGGAGACGGCCCCGGCCCAGAGGACTCCGCGCGGGCCAGGGCAGGATGGCTCCGGAACGAACTGGAGCGCCACAACGACCTTTACTTCGTAAAGGACTCCCCCGAGATAACGGACGCGGACTACGACGGGCTCCTCCGCGAGCTGGAAAGCCTGGAGAAGGCCTTCCCGGCCCTGAAGACCCCCGGCTCCCCCACCGGGGAGGTGGGCGGCGCCGCGGCCGGCCGCGGCCTCCCCCAGGTCGTCCACGACATCCCCATGCTCAGCCTTGAGAAGGCGTTAAACCCCGAGGAGTTCCGGGACTTCGACGAGAGGGTGCGCAAGCATCTGGCAAGCCGCGGCCCCGTCGGCTACTTCACCATGCCCAAATTCGACGGCCTCGCCGTAGAGCTCGCCTACGAGGGCGGGGAACTGGTGCTGGCCTCCTCCCGCGGCGACGGGCGCATAGGCGAGAATATCACCGGTAACGTCCTTACCATAAAGGACATCCCGAAAAAGATACCCTCCCCTTCCGCCGGCCCGCCTCCCTCAGTTCCCCCCGTTGCCCAGGATCCCACCGCTCCATCGGCTTTCCCGGCTTTCCCCCGCTCCGTCAAGGTCCGCGGCGAGGTCTACATGGAGAAGGCGGAGTTCGCGAGGCTCAACTCCAGGCGCGAGGAGGAGGGGCAGCAGCTTTTCGCGAACCCCAGGAACGCCGCGGCCGGTTCCCTGAGGCAGCTCGACCCGGAAATTACCCGCGCCCGGCCCTTGAGGTTCTTCGCGTACGGCGTGGACGACCCCTTCGCGGTGGACTACGGGAGCTACTCGGGCCTGATGGGGGCATTGGCCTCCTGGGGCTTCCCGGTGGAACGCTCGGACGCCACCGGAGGCGCTAAGACCTTGGAAGAGGTGCTCTGCGCCTTCCGGAAAGCCGAGGAGGGCCGGGAAGAGTTGCCCTACGAGGCCGACGGGCTGGTGGCCACGGTGGACGATTTGCCCCTCTGGACGCGGCTGGGGGCGACGGCCAAGGCCCCGCGCTGGGCCGTCGCGCTGAAGTTCAAGCCCCTGGCCGCCGTGACGCGCGTGGTCTCGATAGACGTCCAAGTGGGGCGCACGGGCGCCCTCACCCCCGTGGCGCTGATGGAGCCCGTCCAGGTGGGGGGCGTCACCGTCTCCCAGGCGACCCTGCACAACGAGGACGAGCTGAAAAGAAAGGACGTGAGGCCCGGCGACTGGGTCCGCGTCCGCAGGGCCGGGGACGTCATCCCCGAGATCCTGGACGTCTTGGAAGACCGCAGGCCCGAAGGCCTCGCGCCCTTCGAGTTCCCGCTTGCCTGCCCCGTCTGCGGGACGCCGTCCTCCCGGCCCGCCGGGGAGGCCGTCAGGCGCTGCCCCAACAGCGCCTGCCCCGCGCAGATAGAACAGAGGCTCATTCATTTCGCCGGCAAGAACGCCCTGGACGTGGAGGGCATGGGCCCGAAGCTCGCGAAGCTCCTCTTGGACAAAGAGCTCGTGCGGCTCCCTTCCGACCTCTTCCGCCTGAAGAGGGAGGATCTCGAGGGGCTCCCCCGCATGGGCGAGAAGTCGGCCGAAAACCTCCTGGCGTCCATCGACAAGGCCCGCACGGCGCCCTTGTGGCGCTACGTCCACGGCCTTTCCATCCGCCACGTGGGGGAGCGCGTGAGCCAGACGCTCGCCGCCCGCTACCGCTCCCTGTACGAACTGGCCCGGGCCTCCGAGGCGGAGCTGGCGACGCTAAACGACGTGGGGCCGGAGGCCTCTTTCGCCGTGGCGGCCTTCTTCCGCAGCCCCTTGAACGCCGAGTTCGTAGAGGATCTCACCGGGGGCGAGCTGGGCGTGGCCCCGTCCGACGAGGCCCCATCGGAAGGCGGCCCACTTTCCGGGAAGAGGTTCGTGCTGACCGGGACGCTCTCCGGGCTCACCCGCGCGGAGGCCAAGGCCCGCATAACGGCGGCGGGAGGCAGGGTGCTCTCCGCCGTAACCGGCGACACCGACTACCTGGTCGCCGGGGAGAAGACCGGCCGCAACAAGACCGCCGCCGCGGCCGAGAAGGGGGTGAAGGTCATAAGCGAGGGCGAGTTTCTGGAACTCCTGACCGGCGGCCGCGAGGGGCGGTAGGGCCAGGAGGCTCGCGGCTGCACTCCGGAGGCCATTCGGAGATGGCCACTCGGAGGCACTTCCCAGGAACTTGTGGGATCTCCATCCTGGCCGACGCGCCGTCCGGAAGCGCCGGAATCCTGCGGGTTGTCCTTCCGCCAGCAAAAGCCTGGCTTGACACTCGGGGCGGATGACGGCCCGGGAGGCCGGGACCGGGTTTTGCGACGGCAACGCGGGCCCCGGCCCCGGGACGGCCCCCCAGTTTCCTAGCTTATAGTTCCCCGCGGGCCCCGGCGGGTAGGGAAACTGGTTTGAGACTTAGGGCCGATGACTGACTCCCAGGCCGACTTGCCCGTTCCGCGCCCTCCCGGTGGGGCGCGGGAGGGCAGCCGCGGACGCCCCGCGGCGGCGCGCGGCCCGGGGCCCCGGGACAGGGCCGGCGGAAGCGCCGCGGCGCCGGGCCGAGCCACAAGTTTTAGCTTTGGAGAAGCATGTGGCCACCACATGTAGAGTTACTATTATGAAATATGCAGGTATGAAATATGCAGGGAGACTGTCATCGTTCAGGTCACGATGCCTGCGCCCGGAAGGACATCATACAGAGTCTCATTTATAGCAGCTACTCCTGCTTCTCTTTCGTTTCTTCGTAAGAAATCATGTTAAAGGCGGAGAGCGTCCCCAACGTTTGCCATCATCGGGATGGTATGGTAAAGTGACAGCAGCGTTTATTTCTGGGTGTTGTGGACCTGTCTGTTCCATCTTATGAACAGTCCGTTAGCGGTACAGGTCCGACTCTTTGCCGTTCAGTGCCGTCAGCCCGTTCTCATATTTGATTATTTGTCCTTCCGACGAAACCATACTGAATGACCGGGCCGCCTCCGTCCATGGAAACAGTGGATCAACATTTTTTTTGGAGAGGCCATGGCCGAGAAACCAACCAGAATTTTTAATACCGCAGGCACCTGCAATCCTCTGCATCACTACATGCTTCCTGCCCTGCCGCGCCTCCCTGACGTGAGCGGCTTGATAGAGGGCCAATCCTATTTCGTCATCCACGCTCCACGCCAGTCCGGGAAAACCACATGCCTGAATGAACTGACAAATAAGATAAATTCAGAAGGCAGGTATTACGCTGTCAAGTGCTCTCTGGCTGCGTTGAAAATAACTGAAGACGTTAAAGAGGCCATGGGCGGGGCCGTAAACCTGATAATCGGAGGCCTTGTGGACTCCGCTGTCCCCATGCTCAGTGATCTGGCCTTCCAGTTCAGCGACAGACCATACATGTCCATGCCCGAAATTAAGGTGCGGTGTCTTCTAAAGGACCTGTGCAACGCCTTGGACAGGGAACTTGTAGTCTTCTTCGATGAGGCCGACTGCCTTCACGAAGCTCCCCTGATAATGTTTCTGTCACAGTTGAGGGACGGCTATCTCGACCGTTACCAATCCCCGGAAACCAGGTTCCCGAGATCGCT
>JAIRZX010000458.1 GCA_031267005.1 Deltaproteobacteria bacterium | reverse complement strand
GGACCGCCCGGGCGCCGCCCGCGAGAGAAGCGCCATGAAGCCCAGGGCGATGAAAAAGCTTGCGGCCGAGGTGGCCGTGACGAGGGGGTTGTTGGAGCCGAGCGCGTATGCCAAAGCCGCCGCGAAGAGGGCTGGGGCGCAGAAGGCCCCCGGCCGCTTCGGCGGCGGCGCAGGCGGAACGTCCGGGGAAGCCGGGGAAACCGGGAAATCAAGGGGAGCCTTGGGGGCGCGGCTGTCCGGCGTGTCCGGCCGAACGGGCGGTTCCTGCAGTTCCGGCTCGCCGGGCGGATCCGGAGGATTCAGGGGTGGGCGCGGGGCCTTCGTCCGGGCGGACGGCAGGAGGGCGCGGACGAAGGCCCCGCAGGGCGCCGCCCAGAGGTGGTGGCCCGCGACCGCCTTGGGCCAGCCGAACAGGGAGAAGGGGAAAGGGGTGAAGACCAGGAGGGCCAGCGCGGCCGGGGGCGCCAGGATGGCGAGCGTCCCGAAGCGGGAGGCGCCCGGCGCGGCGGATCCGGCGGGGCCCAGGGCGAAGCCCCAGAGAAAGAGGCAAAAAAACAGCGGAGCGAAGGGCCCGCCCAGAAAACGCCATGCGGCGCCGGGGTCGAGGTTGAGAAGTTTGAGCGAGTCGTGGGTGCCGTACTGGCCCAGTTCCCTGGACGCCGAGAGGAACCTCTCGGACAATGCCCAAAGCGAGCCGTCCGTCCAGTACGCCGAGGCTAAAAGAAGCCCAGCCGCGACCGCGGCCGGCATGATAAGGGACCGAGCCAGTCCGGCGCGGGCCGCTGCCAGGAGAGCCACAAGCATCAGGGCGGGCGCCGTGAAGGGGCGGCCCAGAAAGGACAGCCACACCCCGAAGGCCATCATGAGCCTGGGGGCTACCGCCCGGACCGCCCCGCCCGCCGGGGACCCGGGGGGAGCGTCGCTTGAGGCCTCTTTGCCCTGCAGGGCGTTTCCGGCGGCCATCAGGTCTATAAGCCCGGAGGCGAACAGGCAGATGCCGACGAAGTTCAGGCTGTTGTAGTTGGGGGTGGGGAGCCAGAGCGTGAGGAACGCGGCGGGTCCGGCGGCCGCGAGCGCCGCGGCGAGCGGCCAGGCCGCCGTTGCGGGGGGGCGTTCACTCCGGGAAAAAAAAGCGTTTACGAAGGAGCGGCTAGCGGCCAGGGCCGCCAAAAACGTCATACCGAACCAGACGGCGCGGAGGAGGGCCACGTTTTTGCCCAGGAACAGATAGAGCGGCTGGAAGAAGAAGAACGCGAGAACGGGGAGGGTGGGGTACTCCCGCGGGCGCTCCATGGCGAGGAGGTAGGAGCCCTCGTCGGTGAAGTCGAAGCCGTGGCGGAAGAGGAGCGCCGTGCAGGCCAAGAGGGCCAAAGCCGCGGCGGCCCCGGCCAGGAGGGCGATCTTGTCGGTTCTGTTCAGGTTCTCGGGCATGCGCGCGCGTATCCTGGGAAGCTCCGCCGCCGGAAGGCGGGAAGGGGCCCCGGAGCGGGCAGGGAGATCCCTGGCGGCTCGGAGGCGGGCGCGTCCGGCTTGCGGAACGGTCCGGACCGCCTTGGCGGGTCCCCTGAAAGCGGCCGCGGCGGGCCGGGGCGTTGAAGTCCGGGGCGGCAGGGTGCCGGAAAAAGGAAAACCCGGCCGATCCCTTGGAATCGAGCCGGGTTTCGTGGGTTTCAGGCCTAGGCCGGCCTTTGCCGGAAACGAGCTGTGGTGCCGAAGGCCGGACTTGAACCGGCACGAGTTTCCCCACCACCCCCTCAAGATGGCGTGTCTACCAATTCCACCACTTCGGCAAAGTATGAAAGGCGTTTGATCTATGGTGGGCGGTAGAGGATTCGAACCTCCGACTTCCACCGTGTGAGGATGGCACTCTAGCCGCTGAGTTAACCGCCCGCAAGGCAGAAGGTTCTGCCCCGGCAAACAAAACGGACTTTAATACATCCGGGGAGGGAAAGCAAGCCTTTTGACGGCGGGCAAGGCGGGCGGAAAGGCGTAAGTAGCGGTCCTGCAAGGCTTTCCGGGAGGGGCCGGGAAAGGGCGGGGGATGGCGCGGGCCAGGGGGCCAGTCGGGCGTCCGCGGGCCCGAGGCGGTAGCCCCGGGAACCGGCAGCTTTCCCGGAACCGTTCGCCTTCCCGTAACCGGCCTGCGGTTCAGGGCCGCTCCCGGAGGCGGGAGTCCGCGTCAGGAAAGGTTGAAGACGGCCCGTATCTTGAAGATCTTCTCGGAGGAGAGTTCGAATATCTCCTCTATGCCGGTTTCCCCGCGGAGTTTGGAGAGGAACCCTTCCAGCTCCTCCTTCCGGGCGTAGCAGAAGGTGAACCAGACGTTCAAGGGGTTGGAGCGGACGTAGTTGTGGGTCACCTGGGGAAAGGAGCTTACCAGGCTCCCGAAGGACTCCACCAGGTCCTCGGGGACCCTGGCCGCGCAGAGGGTGGACATGTATCCCAGGGGCCTGGAGTTGAAGACGGCCCCGAGCCGCCTTATGTAGCCCCGGTCCTTGAGGCTTCTGACGCTCTCAATGACCTCGCCCTCGGTGACGGCGAGGCCGTGTTCGCGGCCGAGCCTCTCCGCGAGCGCGGCGAAGGGGCTGGCCACGACGGGGAATCCGTCCTGGATGGAGTTCAGGATGAGCCTTTCGGGCCCGGTGAGCCGGGTGCCCGCCATCACGCGCCGCCCGCGGCGAAATCCGGCCCGGCCGGGCGCGCGGCGCCCTGTGCCGGGCCGCCCTCCCGTTTCGGCCCGGCCCCCGAAAGGGCCTTGGGCACGTGGGGGCACAGGGGTTCCTCGCCCAGATAGTCCCCCATGGCGTGCGCGCGGGCCCGGCAGCCGCCGCAGACGCCCCAGTACTCGCAGACGGCGCACTTGCCGCGGTAGCGGGACTTGTCCCGGAGGGCCGCGAAGAGCGGCGAGCCGCCGTAGATCTCCCGGATCCCCTTCTCCCGGAGGCTCCCGGCGGAAACCGGCAGGTAGCCGCAGGCCCCGCATGCCCCGTCGTGGGCGACGAACATGAAGCCCTGGCCGCCGAGGCAGCCCTTGCCGCCCCGGGGCGGGGCCGTGCCGGACTCGCGGGCTATGCGCTGGTACTGGGGGGCGCAGGTGGCCTTGAACTCCACGCCCATGTCCGGCTCCAGGGCCTTTAGCCTTTTGAGCGCCGCTTCGTAGTCCCCGGCTGGCGGGAAGGCCTCGGCCCAGTCGCGCGCGCGGCCGACCGGCACCAGCAGGAAGACGTGGAAGGCGACTGCCCCCAAAGCCTTGGCGCAAGCCAGCATGCCTTCGGTCTGGGAGATGTTGCCGGGGGTGACGGTGGAGTTTATCTGGAAGGGGATGCCGTGTTCGTTAAGGAGGGCGGACGCGGAGACGAGCGAGGCGAAGGCGCCGGGCACCCCCCGGAAGGCGTCGTGGCTCCCCGCGTCAGGCCCGTCCAGGCTCATGCTCAGGCGCTTGAGCCCGGAAGCCTTGACGCGGAGGCAACTCTCGCGGTCAAGGAGCGTGCCGTTGGTGGAAAGGACCGCGGTGACCCCAAGATCCCTCGCGAGCCCCGCCAGATCGAAGACGTCGGGGCGCGTCAAAGGCTCCCCGCCGCTCATGATTAACACAGGCGCGGGTTTCCATTCCGAGATTTGGCGGATCATGGACTCCGCCTCGGAGCGGTCCAGTTCCCCCGGCAGGGGGGAGGCGATCGCTTCGGCCCGGCAGTGGCGGCAGGCCAGGTTGCAGGCCCTGGTGGTCTCCCAGGCGACCAGCCTGGGGGGCGGGAGGGAGCCCGCCGCCTCAGACCCCGGCCGCAAGCGGGGCCCCCTCGCGGCCTATCTCGGCGTCCGTAAGGTAGCATGCCGGATCCGGCGCCCAGACGTCGCCGGTGGCGTGGGCCGCCCTCGCCCGGAGGCCGCCTCCGCAGACCGCCAGGTACCGGCACTCCCGGCAGCGGCCCCTGAGGTGCGCCTTCTTGTTCCGGAGGGACGCGAGGAGCGGGTTCGAGGGGTCGTTCCACACGGCCGGGAAGGGCCTCTCCCGGACGTTCCCCAGGCGGACCGAGCGCCAGAACTGGTCGGGATGCACGTCCCCGTTCCAGGAGACGCACCCGATGCCGTGGCCGGAGCTGGATCCGCCGTTGAGCTTCAATAGCTCCAGGGCTTTCTCCGCGTCCCCGTCCCGCCCCTCGGATTTCATCTTCATGAAAAGGAAGGGCCCGTCGGCCTGGTTGTCGACCGTGAGCACCTCGGGCTTCAAGCCCTTGGCGAACATCTCCCTGGTCCTGTCGGCTATCTTGGAGACCGCCGCCCTGGTTTCGGAATGCGAGAGCGCCTCCGCAGCCAGCCGGGGTCCGGAGCCGGTGTCCACCAGGTGGTAGAAGCAGACCCTGGGGATCCCGCGCTCCTCCATCAAATCGAAGATGCCGTCAATGTCGCCTTGGTTGCTCTTGGTGAGGGTGAGACGCAAACCCACCTTGATCCCGGCCTTCTGGGCCGTCTCCACGGCCCCGACGGCTCCGCGGAAGGCGCCGCTTACGCCCCTTATCGCGTCGTGGCGCTCTTCCAGCCCGTCCAGGCTGATGCCTACGTAGGAAAGGCCTATGGCCGCGAGCCTCAGGGCGGACTCGGGGGTCAGGAGGAGGCCGTTGGTGGAGAGCACCGCCCTGGAGCCGCCCTTCACGGCCGCCTCGATGAGCTCGAAGACGTCAGGCCTCATGAGCGGCTCGCCGCCGGAAAAAAGGATGACCGGGACCCCGTAGCCGGAGAGGCTCGAAACCAGCTCAGCGGCCTCCTTGGGGTCGAGCTCGTCCGCGGCCCTGCCCGCCGTGGCCGAGGCGTAGCAGTGGAGGCACGACAGGTTGCATGCCTTCGTGACGTTCCAGACGACGACGGGCTTCTTGTCCTCGGAGAACTGGAGCAGGTGGCTGGGGAGCGCCGCCGACTTCCGTCCGTAGCGGAGGACGTCGGAGGGCTCGACCGTGCCGCAGTAGAGTTTGGAGATGCCTATCATCGTTTCCCTGGCTTTCGGAAGGACGGTCCGGACCGCCCAGAAACCATTATACCACCTTAATGCAGGGCAAGGCGAGACGGCGGAGGTCCCTGGAGGCCCCCTCGGAGGCGTCGGCGGGCCTTCCCCGGCCCGGCGAGTCCGGGGCGGCGCCGTCCGCCGGAGGGGGGCGGCCGGCAAAGGGGCGGGGATGCTGAAAG
>JAIRZX010000474.1 GCA_031267005.1 Deltaproteobacteria bacterium | reverse complement strand
CTTTCCGGAACCTGCCGATTGCCTCTTCCGTCGCCCTGTCCATAGCCCCTCCCGCCTCGCCCTCCCTGCAGCCCAGGAAGTTCAGTATTTCCTGGGCCTCCCGGACCGTCCCCGCGCCTGGCTCCCCGTCCGCCGGAATCCCTTCGGGCTGAGGACCCCGAAACAAGAGGTTAGGGTTCCCGGTTTTAACCTCCTCCAAGGCCTCCCGGACGATCGCGAAACCCAGGCCCCCCATGAGGCCCCAGACTTCGCATTCCAGCCGCCGATCTGCCGAGGGCCTGTCGCTGCAGAGGGAACGCGCCTCTTGAAGGAGCGCGTCCGCCCGGCATCCCTCGCGGCCTTCCCGCGCGAATCGCCTGAAGGCGTCCCTTCTCGCGACCTCCCTTAGGCATCAGCAAGCCTCCGCAAGCTCCAGAGACACCGAAGGGGCCGGGCTCGGGACCCTCATCGCGACCCCCCAACACCGTGAATTCAGTGCCTGGGCCCTCCAGGACCGGCGGAAGGGGAAGATAGCTCTCCGCCATCCACCTCGCCCTCCATCCCATTCCGCTTGCAGACTCGCGCAATGCCTCGTGGCCGGTCTCCCCCGGAAAGTCAGTCAAGGCGAAGAGCGCGAGGCTGAAAAGCGTGGCGATCGCCAGGTAGTCAATGCCGTAGCGCCTCGACCGCCGGGCGCTCCCCCCGGCGGCGAAGCGTTTCCCAGCATTCAAAACCCTTTCCGCCGCCATAGGAGCGCGTAACTGCCTCCCCAGCCTTGGCCTTTCCAGCGCGGCCTGTCCCGTTTTCCTCCCGAATTCCCTAATCCGGCATTTACCGTCCCATTCGACCTTCTCCCGCATTCGCCCTTCCGCCGCGCCTGCCCCCCCCCCCCGCCTCCCTTTACGTGGAGGCGGTATAAAGAGTCCTTAAGGGTGGTCCTTAAGGGAGGTCCTTAAGGGAGGACGCCCTCCGTGGCGTTCGAACGCCATCCGCCTTTAAAGCCTCGCCCGGCGGCCAGTCGGCATCCCGGGGTCAAACGGCACCGGGGCATCGGCGGGGCCCGGTTCGACCTCCAGAAGCGAGCCGATCGACTTGATCCGCAAACGGAAGCCGCCCGAGGCGGTCCTGGGGTAGAAGGCTCAGCATGGTCGAGACTTGTTGCGCGAGAGGGTTGGAGAGGAATGGCAAATATCATGGATAGATAACAGATAAGAGAAGCTTGGCGGTCATGGCGCCAAAAATTAGGTTTCTTCGCGCCAGGCACCCCCGCAGCGCCATGGCCCTCCTTGCATGAGGATCGCTCCAATGGCCCGGAGAATGGCAATAAAACCGGCGATCACGGCCCGGCGCCCATATAAGCTCCGCGTCGGGGGCGGAGAAACTGAGCCCGGCACCGTCCTTGGCCGGTCAGGGCCGGTCGGGGCCGGTCGGGGCCGGTCGGGGTCGGTCGGGTCCGGTCGGGGCCGAAGCGACGGGGACTTCCGCAGCTACGCCCGCGAAGGGGCATGGCCCTGCCCTAAAAGGCCACCCGCCAATGCGGCGTGGCTCAAAACTCCGACAAGCGGGAGAACTTGAAGAGGTATCGTCCGCTAGACCCCGAAGCTCCGAAAGTCCCGCAATTCCCCTAAAGCCTATGGCTCCTGGCTTTCCTTCCATGTCTTGAACCACCTTTCGCCCCCTTGCCCAAGTCACGGGACAAGGCGGCAACTTGCCCCCGGAACCCCCCGCTCCGGCGGCTTCCCCGGTCACCAGCCTTCTACATCCAGCATCGACACTGAACCCGGCATCATGATAGAGTTACGGAGAAGGCCCAGAAGCGCAGGATCCAGGCTTCCGGTGACCGGGAGGCCCACGGTAGCCTGGAAGGCCTTTACCGCCGCCTCGGTACGAGGCCCGAAGTTCCCGTCCGCCGGCCCGGGGGCGAATCCCCGCCACCGCAAGATCTTCTGCGCCTCCCTCACCATGGGCTTGCGCCCACCCGGCTCGACCTCAGGAGCCGGCCACCTCCGTGACAGGCCGGGGTTCACCGCCCTCGCCGCCGCGAGATCCTCGGCCAAAAACCTCAGTCCCGCCGGGAACAGGGCATCCCTGGTCAAGGGCCCGACGTTATCTTCCAGCTCCCTTCCGGTGCAGAGCGCAATAAGCTCGTTGGCACCGCGAGTCCGCAAGTAGCCTTCCTCAGTGCCGTAGAACCACATGACCTCGCTTCTCACGGCCTCCCTCAGGCACCAGCAGTTTTCCCCGTCGTCGATTCTCGACTTGTCGGCGGGGGGCTCGTAGCAGTAAAGGTTGCCCACCTTGTAAGCGGGCAGCCAGAGAAGCGGCGCCACTGGCTGGCGGGCTTCTGGAATTGGAGCGGGAGTTGCCCGGGGACCAGAGGGTATTGGCGTCGGCTCCGCAGGAGACGACGCTGAAGAGGGCCGATATCCCCTGCCGTAAGGCGCGTTGCTTTTAAAAGCGACGTTCACTACTGCTAAAATACAGATGATCACCACAACGGCAACTGTTACGTCCCAAGGGAACCCACGGCGTCCGGCTCCTCCAGCGTCCCGTGCCGGAAAGGCCTGGGCGGCAACTTGCGGCGAAGGCTCTCGGCTGTGGGGCATCGGATGAGGCCGCCCGCCTGACGCCGTCCTCCGTTAAGAGCCGGAAGCCGAAACGGGTCCGTCGCAAGACGTTCCAACCCTCTGAATCCCTTCTCGCCAGCAGTCCCCGTCATGCCTCAACCCCCCTTTCCGCAAAAATGGTGCCCAGCCGCCTGTGATTTGTATCCGACCTTCGCTCTCGTCTGCACCTGCGCCCCCTCCCAGGGAGGCGATGCGTCTGGACGAGCGCCTTCCCGAGCTTTCCCGAGCTTTCCCGAGCTTTCCCGAGCCTCCCCATCCCCCTTCCCAACCCGCAGGGCCTCTTTCCGATCCATGCTCCACCAGTTTCCGAACCCCGAGGCGTCATTAACAATACCTGGAAACAATATGGACTTGCTAAAAAGAGCCATGCCCTCAACGTCATCCACGCCCGTGGATCTCACTCCTCCGGCATCCTGGAAAGCCTTCACGCCGAATCCGCAACCGTTACGAAGATTCCGTCCTCCTTCCCAGGGTTGAAGCCCCTGCTCCGGAGATGAATTTCACCTCCTTTACCTTCCTCCGGGGTCAGGAAGTACGCACTTCGGCTGCCAGCCCTTTCGTTGCGAAGACAGGGTTGATGAACTTCGCTTCCCCTACCTTCTTCCTTACGATCCTGATCGCAACGAGCATCAAACCCACAATGCCCTCCCCTAACCTGTCCAGGCAATCTTGCCATGCAACCACACGTTTCTGAAATCCCTTCTCGCCAACATCGCCTCATCGCAACCAATCACCTTAACCGTATATCTGACAACGATTTCCAGCATTGCCAGCTAGCCAAATATCTCACAACACTCTTCGCGAATACACTGATACTAGCTGACAAGGGCTGGCGGCAACGGCACCTCCTCTTCATTTGAAATCCCTTCATCCAAGCCTCCATCCTGGAAATCCTTGTTCTTTTGTACCCCCCTTGCCGCCTGGCTTAATCCGACCCCGCTTACGGACCGTTTATCAAAAGTTCAAATATCCGCAGTTCTGATTTCAACTTCCTTCAGATATTGCCGGAACAGCTCCATCAAGCTCTCTGAAAATTTTTATGCCGTCTTGCTGAAGCGGAAATTTCCCTGCGTCAGATGCGTGCGCATGCAACTCAAACGGCTCCTTGGAGGACTCTCATGCCTGCGGACCCAAAGGCCAACACCGCAGAGATCGTACAGAGCTTAATCCATACCTTGAATCAGTCCGTCTGTTCCTTTCTGCACCTCCCTATCTGCTCATTCCCTCCGTGTCTCCGTACATCTTTACTCTTCTTCTCTTTCCGTAACGATTCTTATCGGCAGACGTCCCCGGAGCCCCCTCCAATGGGTCGCCACGCCACTGGCCAACTCCGAGATTAGGCACGGGCAGATCTCGGCTGGTCGGACTATCATGTCCCCTGAATGAACAACCGGGAGAGGAGATGATAAAAATGGATCCAACAGGGCAGGATCCATTTCGCCGAGTGGGAAGCACGCCATACTCTTCGAAAATAAATTGAGCCCCAGTGGTGCTAACCCCATGTAAATTCACCCCCACCTTGCCTGCAACTCCATTATCTTAGTAGGTCTGAAATTGGCCCCAGAAGGAGGTAAAGAAAAATGAGCCCTACAATTACGATCATGCAACCGAGATCGACGTAAAACTTGACGGGGCGTGGCGGAATAGGCTGGCAAGGCGAGTGAGGTGGAAAGGAAGGCATCCGAGGCGTCTGGGCCGACGGAGAGCGCGGATGAATCCCATACCGCGGCACAGGCCTGGACGTAAGCAATAACGGATTGTTATCAGTGCCGAACAAAGCGGAATCCGTCGCAAGGTCCTCAATCCCCTTGAAGCCTCTGCCCCATTCCCTCCATGTCATGAAATCGACTCCTTTCCTCTAACCGGCATACTGCCGCAACATGCCCCGGAAACCGCAGTCCGCTGCAGGGCCGGAATTTATTTTCCGTCAGGCCCGAAATCCGCTGAGTTTGGAACCATGAGGGAGTATCGAAGGAGAGCTAAGAGCGCCGTATCCAGATGACCCGTGACCGGAAGGCCTACGGCCGCCTGGAAGTCCTTTACCGCCGCTTCGGTGCGGGCTCCGAAATAACCGTCCTCCGGCCCTGGGTCGAAGCCCCGCAGATTTAAGGCTTTCTGCGCTTCCATAACCAAACTCTTGCGCACGCCTTCAGCGAACTCCCTGGGCGGAACGGAGCGGACAAGGAACGGGTTCACTGCCCTGGCAACGGCGATATCCCCGGCCAGAAAACCCAACCCTTCCGGGTAAAGGGCAATCGCGGCTTCGGACACGGCATTTTTATCCGAAAGCCTTTCCTTGCAAAGCAGCCCAACTTCTCTAGGCATGATGGTCGTCATGTAAACTTCCTTCGACGCATAGAACAAATAAATCTCGCTTCTCACGAACTCCCTCATGCACCAGCAAGCTTCACCCGCGTCACCGCTCGGATTGCTAACGGAGGGCTCGCGGCAGTAAAGGCCGCCCGCCGTGAAAGAGGGACGCTCCGGAACCTTCGTCGATGGCCGACGAGTATCAGGAATCGTTTGCTGGACAGCTGGATACGGCTCTTCGGGAACCGCGCGCGAGGGCACCCGGGACGACGCGTCAGAAATATTGTCTTGCCCGCCGTAAGGCGATGAATAATGGTTGCCGCCTGAATCCATAAACGCCACACCCATTATCAAAAAGATAATCAGCAAGCCCAATAATCCTAGCCATGAAAACTCAGCTACCTCGGAACCTCCCGCGACCTGTCCCGGAGAAGACGGGGCCGCCGCTAGCGGGGCGGACGGTCGCGCTGGGGCGGGCGAAGGAGGGCTGGCCTCGCTCGACTGGAGCCCGCTTCCCTTCAGGGCTGGGAGTCCGCTTTCCTTCAGGGCTGGGAGCCCGCTTCCCTTCAGGGCCGGTAGCCTTGAGGGATCCGCAGCGAGATCCTCCAAGCCCCTGAAGCCCCGCTCGACTGAAGTCCCAGCCATTCCCTGAAACCCTTCCTCCTGCAGCGCATGACTGCCCGTCGGATCCCGTCCTTCAGAACTTCTTCGGCTCGCTGATCCGGCCGTCCTTAGGATCGTACTCTGCGTAAACCACCGGCCTGTCGCTCGGGGAAAATACGCAGTTGCGCAACAGATGCATGGTCCTGCCGTCCAGTTCTCCCGTGACCTGAATCCCCATTACGTGCTGGAACGCCTCCAAAGCCTCGATAGTCCTCCGCCCGGCGCTCCCGTCTTCGGGCCCCGGCCGGAAGCCCAGGACGTTTAAGATCCCCTGCGCCTCCCTGACGGCGGCGCGTCCAGGCTTCCCCCTCTCCGGGATCCCCAAGGGCGGGCCGCCGCGCCTTGCGAGTTCCGGGTTCTCGGCCTTAGCTTCGTTTACTGCCTCCCGCACGATTTTAACGCCCAGCCCGTACAGCTTCGTCCAAATCTCGGCCGCCAGTTCCATTGAAGGGGCCGGCCTGTCGTAGCACAGGAGCCTAGTGCCCTCGCGGATCTCGTACCTCGCGGCCGCCTTGCCGTCGTCCGCAGAAAAGCTGTACAGGACGTCGTTTCTGATTGTCTCCATGATGCACCAGCACGCCTCCGGAAGGTCCAAGGGTTTCGTAAGGTCCTCCGGCGGCACCCTCATCAACACCCCCATGTACTCGAAATCTCGACCGGACAAATCACCGCCAGGCCCCTCCCCCCCCTCCTGGCCCGGCGTCTCCTGCCCGCCCGCCTCCTGGACGGCCCGCCCCTGCCCGCCCCCCTCCTGGCCCGGCGTCTCCTGGTCGCCCTCCTCCTGGACGGCCCTGCCTGGGCTTGGGGAAACGGCTCCCGTGTTTCCCGCGCCTGACCGCGCCCGTACCGATCCTTCATGGCCAGGAGGCGAGGCAACGGCAACCCCAGGGCCCGGGTATGCGGCTCCCGGAATTCCCCGGCCGTAACGCACCCGTCCAGAACCTTCGCCGCCGGAAGGCGAGACAGCAAAGCCCTCCTGTCCAAAACCTTCGACGCCGGAAGGCGGGACGGCAAAGCCCTCCTGTCCAAACCCGGCGCCTTCGGTTTCGGCTGACCTTGGCGGCGTTGCAACCGCAGCCCCTTTCGGGGCTCGTGTCCAGGGCGGCGGCGGCGAGCGCCGGTACTCCGCCGCAGGAGGCCCCGCAGGCAAGGTCCGGTCCTGGTCCGGGTCGTCAAGGCCCTCGTCGTTTACTACTTTCCCGGACAGGATTACTGCAAGCAGGGCCGCAGACAGGACAAGCACGCACAGGCACAGGCAGGCGACACCCGCCTTCCAACCGCCGGAGAGCCCTGCGGCAGGCTGCACTCCTGGCCCAATCTGCACGGGGGGCCACCGCGTCGCCGCACCGAAAGGCGCGGAAGGCTGGACGCCGGGAGGAGCAAAAAGCCTCTGGGGCGCGGGAGGGAAAGGGGGAGAGGTCTGGCTGAAGTCGGCAGGTGCCTGTTGCCTCGGAGGAGCTGCCGCAGGCGAAGGGTACCCGGAAGGCGCCGTATGCCTCGGCGGCCCGGGCGGCGGAGGACTTAGGCCGTGAGGGGCCTGTTGCCTCGGAGGAGCTGCCGCTGGCGGAGGGTACCCGGAAGGCGCCGGAGGCCTCGGCGGCCCGGGCGGCGGAGGACTGAGGCCGGGAGGTGCCTGTTGCCTCGGAGGAGTTGCCGCAGGCGAAGGGTACCCGGCAGGCGCCGGAGGCCTCGGCGGCCCGGGCGGCGGAAGACTGAGGCCGGGAGGTGCCTGTTGCCTCGGAGGAGCTCCCGCTGGCGGAGGGTACCCGGAAGGCGCCGGAGGCCTAGGTGCCCCGGGCGGCGGAGGACTGAGGCCGGTAGGTGCCGGTTGCCTCGGAGGAGCTGCCGCTGGCGGAGG
>JAIRZX010000331.1 GCA_031267005.1 Deltaproteobacteria bacterium | reverse complement strand
GCAGCGCCGGGGCGTATGCGCCGCAGGGTACCGCCGTCCGGGATAACGACGGAGAAGCGACCGGGCCCGGCTCTCCGCCCGCTTCCCCCTTGCCGGGCGCCTCAGCCACTGCGGAGGTTACCGAAACTCCGGCGGATCCGCGGGAAGCCCCAGATCCCGGAATCCCGGAAAGCTCCCCGCCGCCGGGGGAAAACGGCGAACCGGAGCGGCCCGCCGGGCCGGAAGCGACGACGAGCCTTTACGACGCCCCAAGCGCGGCGGATCCTCTAGACCAGAGCCGCGTCGGCTTTAGCGAAACCCCGCCCGCTCCGCCGAAGGCAAGCGGGCCGCTGATGCCTTCCGGCTCCGATAACTCCGAAACCCCCGCCAACCCGGCGCCCGCTTCCGACGCCGCAACGACCGCCTCGCGCGCTTCATCTACGCCCGCAACTCATTCCGTTGCGCCCGCTTCCGCTGACCCCGCTTCGCCCGCTTCCGCTGACCCCGTTGCGCCCGCTTCCGCTGACCCCGCTTCGCCCGGTGTTCCCGCTCAGCCCGATTCGCCCGTCTTGCCCGCTTCGCCAGCGGCATTCGAAGGCGGCCAGCCCCCCGCCCCGCCGGATAACCAAGCCCCTGCCAAGCCGCTCCCCCCGTCGCGGCTCACGCTTTCCGCTTACTCGCTCGACGCGCGCGGCGCCGATCTTTTCCGCATGTTTTACGATCTTATCGCTTTCACTGCCGGGCTCCCG
The DNA here is from genome assembly GCA_031267005.1 of Deltaproteobacteria bacterium. Lineage (GTDB taxonomy): Bacteria > Desulfobacterota > Desulfarculia > Adiutricales > Adiutricaceae > JAIRZX01. Next base: position 3,549 of record JAIRZX010000331.1, on the reverse strand, counting down.
CAAGAAGATCCGGTATCCGCGCTGCCCCTCTCGCTCGCTCTCGCTCCGCCCTTCACGCTCGGGAGCCTTAAGGCAGGGGCCGTCTCGTTCGCGGCGGACGGGAGGGACGTCCTGCGGTTAAACGAGCTCCGCTTGACCGGCCCGACGGAGAAAGGACTGCCGGCCGCCAGCCTGAAGACGGAACTTGACGGGCTGGAGCTCGCTTCAAACCCCTTTGCCGCGCTCTCCCGTTGCCCCGCTGCGGGAGGCGCCGGCCCTAAAGCCCGAGGCGGGCGGGACAATCCAGCGACCGGCGGCCCCTCGGAACGAGCCGTCTCCCGGGGATGCCGCCGGGCCTTCGACTTGTCGCTTGAGACCCGCTACGGGGAACGGCCGGAGAGCCTCGCGGCCCCTGAGTTCAGCATAGCCTTGGAAGGCGCCTTCAGCGTTTCCGGAAGCCTCGCGCTGGAAGGCGCGGGACGTGGTTTTCTGAAAGCGCTCGATTCAACTCCCCTTTTAAGGGCCAGGGAGATCCTGCTAAAGCCGGCTTTCGGGGAAATATCCGTGTCCTCGCTGAAGCTCACCTACTCCGACCTCGGCCTCGTTCGCGGCATCCTCGCCGACGAGGCGGGGAACGAAACCCCGGGCGGAGCGTGGCAGACGGCGCCAGAGACCCTTGCCTCGAGGCTGGCGGTGCTGGCCCTCTACAGGATAGACCCCTTCGCGCTGAACGCCCGGGAGCTCTCCGGCGAGATCTCGCACTTCGTTTCCGATCCCCGTGCCCTTTCCCTTTCCGTCTACGCCGCCGCGCCGGTCCCTCTGAAATCTATTGGACCAGGCCTTTTGGAACCCCTGTCCGACGTGGACGAACGCGGCTCGATCCGGGACGCCGCGCTGTTCCTGGCCCCCTTGAAGGCGTCCGTCTCGTCAGGCGGCCGGCCCGCGGTCGAAGTCATGTGGAGGGAAGTGCCTCCCGCCTTTATGGGCGGTTCGGGCCCGCCGCGCCCTCCTTTAGAGGCTCTGGAGGAGCCGGTTGACCCGGAAGGGCCGGAAGGCGCTTATTGAACGGACTGCACGGTCAGAGCGGACTGCGCTTAACTGGCTTGCGCCCCTTGCTGGGCTGTACCCCACCCCGGGCCGCCGTCTCCGGCTCGGCAGGCCCCCCCGGCCGGGCCGGCGCCTCGGACTGAAGGAACGCGGCTGACCGGGCGGCCCGCCGGGATCGAACGGGCGCCGCTGGAACCGGGGGCTTAAACGGCCAATCAATCTCGCCGACGCGCGGGAAACCGCGCCGGAACCCTTCACCGCGCCCCGCGAGCAAGCTCCCAGGCGCTCCGCAACGGCTTGCAGCGCGCTGGACATAGTCCTTGGAGACGATTATTATTAAGGTTACGTGCGCAGTTTCGCGCGGCCTAAAACCCTTTCCGCTCGCGCGGGGCGTTGCGGGCGGGCCGGCGCCTGGCCCGCCGCAAGCCCGTTCGCGCCGCCAGCGGCGGGTTTCCCAAAATCGCGGCAACGGCCTGCCGCGCCGGGAGGAGAAGGCATCCAGCCCCCATGACCCAACAGAAGCAACCGGGAAACTTCAGCCGCTTCATAAAGGCGTTCTCGGCGGGATTCTCCCAACCAGACCCCGTCGTCGTGTTCCAAGGGCTCTCGGAGCACAGCCGCATCACGGTTAGGGACAGCGGGGACCTGCGCACCCTTTACCTGGGCGAGGGGGCCCACGAGTCGGAAACGTCCATCTCGCTCACGAACCCGCTCTCCCCCATCTTCGAGTACCCGGGCATGATGCTCATGGGGCTCGCGGTCTCCCCCTATAATTCCGAAATAACCATGATAGGCTTGGGGGGCGGCTTCATACCGAGGCTCTTCCAGGAATTCATGCCGGAACGCTCTCTCACCGTGGCCGAGGTGGACCCGCTCGTGCGCGAGGTAGCGGAGACCTACTTCTTCTTCAAACCGGGCGGCAACGTGGAGGTCGCGATAAGTGACGGCTACGAGCACGTCTCGTCGATGCCCCCGGACTGCGCGGACCAGATCTGGCTGGACGCCTTCAACGGGAACTACATACCGGAGCACATGACGACGGACGGGTTCCTGGAGCTGTGCCGGAGCCGCCTGAAGCAGGGCGGCATGCTGGTCCAGAACCTCCACCGGACCAGGATGGACTGCTACCGCAAGCAGCTAGACCGCACCACGCGCATCTTCGGCGGCATTCCGCTGGTCTTCGCGGGCAAGAAGTCCGCCAACGCCGTGCTCATAAGTTCCCGCCAGGACGACGAGCCCTGGACGCCTCCCGGCGCCAAGGAGGTCGTCAGGCTCGCCCGCGAATTCGGACCAGTAGGCCCATACAGCCTCGCCAACGAGTCCCTGAAGCGCGTAAACCACCCGGAGATGGTCCTTTGAAAGGCGCGCTCGGGTTCCTGGCGGCGAGTTCCGGGAGGGCCGTTCGGACGGACGGTTGACCCCGCGCAAGCCCGCCCGGAGGCCGACGCCCCTGCGGAAAAGACCGTAACGCCCTGGCGGCCCTGAGGCCGGCAGGGCTTTTTTTTCCGGCCCCCGCTCCTGGTCGGCGAGGCGCCGCTTCCGGGGACGGGACCGTTGCCGTGAAGGGGATATAGGGTTTACGGAAAGCGAAAGCCTATACGGGGCGCCATGGCGTTTCCCGGCCGCGACAGCGTATACGGGACGTTACGGGGCGCCAAGGCGCCCCCGCGCGATAGGCCACGTAACGTCCGGGGGCCCGGATAAACGCGCCTTTCTGGACCTTTGCGCCCCCGCCGGTCATCGGCAGGGGGAGGGCTTACCCTAAAGGACTGACTTCGGGGAGCATGGCTTAAAGGAAAGCGCAGGGGCACTCGCAAAACGGACGCACCGAAGGACTCGCGAAGGCGCCTCCAGCTGGCTGAAAAGGACCCTCAAAAGCGCCGCGAACGCGCCGCAACGCCACGGGCAAGTTCATTCAAGCGCGGAAAAGGTCCTGCGGGGGAGCCCGGGAGGCAGTCCCCGGGGCGTCCCGCGCGTCTGCCCCTGCAACGCTTCAAAGATATTTTAAACGTACGGCCCTTCCGGGGCAGGGACGCGAGAGTCCCCGCCCCGGAAGGGCCGTGGTTAAAACGCGGGCATCAGGCCAGGAAGAGGTTTCCGCCGCCTCCGCAACGCGTCGCCGCCGATGGCGAGCAGCAAGGCGGGGCCCGTGACCTGGCCTGATCGTCAGGGCGCTATCTGGCGGCGCTCTTCCTGGGCGAGGGCTTCTTGGCCGCCGCGGGCTTCTTGGCCGCCGCCTTGCGGGCCGCGGGCTTCTTGGCCGCCGCGGACTTGCGGGCCGCGGGCTTCTTGGCCGCCGCGGGCTTGCGGGCGGATACGGAAGCCTTGCGCGGACGCCCGACGGGGCGCTTGGCCGCTGCGGACTTCCTCGCCGCCGGCTTGCGGGCCGCCGGCTTGCGGGCCGCGGGCTTGCGGGCCGCGGGCTTCTTGGCCGCCGCGGACTTGCGGGCCGCTGGCTTCTTCGCCGCCGCGGGCTTGCGGGCGGAGGGACGCGACGAGCGGCTGGCCGCGGGCTTCGTGGCC
>JAIRZX010000260.1 GCA_031267005.1 Deltaproteobacteria bacterium | reverse complement strand
GGGGGGGGGGGGGGCGGCCCGCCCGGGGGGGGGGGGGGGGGGGGCCGCCGCGGGGGGGGGGGGGGGGGGGGGGGGCCCCGGGGGGGGGGGGGGGGGGGGGGGCGGGGCCCGGATCTTCCGGGGCGGTCCCCGGCCTTGCGGCGGCGCGGATGATTCCGGCGTCAGGTTTCATTTCCAGGCCCCCATCAACACGAAAGGCGACCAATAGTAAGGGTGCGAAAATCCATTCCCCTCCCAGCGCGGGCCCGCGGCCCCGGCTTCCGCCCCCAGCCCGGCGGCCCCCTTGGCCGAAGCCCCCTGCCCGGAGACGCCAGCGGCGCTCAGCGCCGTGCCGCGCGCTCCTTGCCCGCCGGGGTCCGCGGCAGCGCCCTCCGAGCGCATGACGCTCAGCTGCGCCCCCCTCAACGCCTCCGCCTTGTCCTTGCCTTCCGAGTAGCGGAGGCGGTAGAACTCGCGCATGAGATCCGGGGACGAGCCGTCGTCCACCGGCATCAGGGTCGCCAGCACCGCCGAGGCGCCCGCCCTCTGCACCGTCTCGCCTAAGCTCTCGACCTCCCTGCCCTCGCCGCCCCTGGAGGCGGAGGCGGTGTCGCAGGCGGAAAGCGTCAGCAGATCGAGGCCCTTGAAGTCCATGTCCCCGCCGGAGCTTAACTCCCGCAGGCTTACCGTCGCCCCGTCGCCCAGAAGGAGCACGGTGTTGTCCAGGCTTTCGGGGTCCAGGCGGAAGTGGCTGGCCACGTGGACCACCGGCGCGTCAGAGGCCAGGCCCGCCGCGAGCGCCGCGCGGTCGAATTCCCGATCGAGCTTCGCCTCCCCGTCCAGGGCCCCGTCCGGCGCGGAGGGGCCCTTCACTACGGCGGCTATCTCGGCGGCCACGCCCGGCAGCGCGGGGAAGGGCGGCCAGGCCCTGGTCACGCCCAAGGCGCTCGCGGAGGCCGCGCCGGAGCGGCGGGGGTCGTTGAGCCTCAAGGGGGTGGACTCGGTGAAGAGGGCCGTGGCGTACCTTTCGGCGAGCCACTTCTCGCCGTCCCAGAGGGCCGCCATGGGGGCGTAGCGGAGCTCCCCGTCCAGGGACAGCATGAGGACGGAGGCGCCCAGCGCCTTCAGGTCCGCCTCCACGGGCCGGATCAAAAGCTCGTCGAGCCTTTTCGCGGCGGGGAGCGGGTCTTTGTGCCTGTCGCCCACGAGCGCCCGGAACTCGCCCGCGAGCTTCGCGAGCTCCTCGCGGCTCACCTCGGAACTCCTGTGCCTGATTTCGCCCCCGGCCAAGGTTACCAGATGGAGCCTCTCCTTGGCCGAGACGGCGTAAACCAGCGCCGCGCCCTTTCCCATGGCGGAAAGAGCCGCCTGCCTGCCGGCGACGTGCAGGGAGGCCCAGGAGCCCGGGTCGGGCGTTTCCCCGGAACCGGCCAGCGTTTCGGGGATCTTGAGGCACATGGCCTCGAAGCCCGCCTTGGCGGCGGCTATCTCGGAGCCCAGGGTCGCGAGGCGCCCCTCTTCCGCTGTGGAAAGCCCCCCCTTCAAACGCAGGCGGTCCATCCCGGCCATCTCGGTCCCGAGCGAAGCGGACAGGCTGGCGGCCGGCCGGTACCCGCGCCAGGCGGACTCGTCACGGGTGCCTCGGAAAAGGTCGGGCTCGCCCGCCCCGGCCCAGGCGCCCCCGGCGGCTTCACCGCCTGGAGCCTCACCGGCGGCGGCATCGGTCCAGGAGGCGGGGTCCAGCCCGCCCAGCTCCTCTTCCTTCAGCAGGGAAAGGACGGCGAGCGCCTCGACGGTCCTGCCTTCGGATATAAGCAGGTCGAAGAGATCCCGGTAGCGGTCCTCGACCGTGGCGAGGTAGCTCTTCCTCAGGCTTCTTTCGAGGGTGGCCAGCCCCGCCCGCGCCTTCTGCGAGGAGGCGACCGAGACTTTGAGGAAAAAGACCCCGGCGGCGGTCTCGCCTTGGATGGCGAAGGCCTTGCCGAGGTTGGCCGCCGCCTGGGAGGCAAGCTCCCCGTCTGGGCCGGAGGTTCTGTTCGCGGACTCAAGGACCCCGGCGAGCATCCTGGCGGTCGGGGCGCCGGCCCCGCCCTGCGCCATGATCGCCGCGAGGTTCTGCCTCGACCCCAGCGTATCGGGGTGTTCGGGGCCCAGAACGGCCTCGCGGGCCGCGATCACCTGCCTGTAAAGCTCCGCCGCGGCATCCCTGTCGCCCAGTTTGGCGATGCAGTACGCGAGGTTGTGTTTTATGGAGAGCGTGACGGAGTGGGACGGCCCGAGGGCGGAGAGAGCGTCCGACAGGGCCCGGGCGAGAATTTCCCGCTCGCCTTCGAGGTCGCCAGCGGCGCCCGTCATGCGCGAGAGGTTCACGAGCGCCGCAAGGAGATCCGGGTGGCCGGTGGGGAGCGACCCCGCTCTGGCCTCCGCCACCCTGCGGTAGGTTTCCCTGGCTTCGGCGAAGTCCCCCAGATCCGAAAGGGCCCCCGCCAGGTAGCCCAGGGCGTGCAGCGTGAGCGGGTGGGCTGGGCCGAGTTTCGCTTCGGTCTCGGAAAGCGCTTTCCTGGCCACTGCGAGAGCCGCGGCGTGGTCGCCCGAGGCGGAAAGGGCCGCGGCGAGGTTCCCCCTGGTCCGCAGGATCAAGGGGTGTCCCTCTGGCATTTCCCGCTCCTGGGCGGCGAGGGTGCGTTCCAGGAGCTCCCTCGCCCCTCCGTAGTCCCCCATCTCGGCCATGAGCACGGCAAGGTTGTTCGCGAAGCCGAGCGTTTCCGGATGGGCCTCGCCAAGGGCCCGGGCGATCGCCTCGAGGCTCCCCTCGAGGATTTCCCTCGCCTCCCGGAACTCGCCCAGGGCACTCAGCGTCGAGGCCAGGTTGTTGGCCGTGATCAGGGCCACCATGCTCTCCGGCCCTTTCGCCTTCTTCTGGGCATCCAGCACTTCCCTTAACAGCTCCGTCGCCTCGGCGTTTTCCCCAAGAGCGGACAGGACCTCGGCGAGGTTGTTCAAGGAGGTCAGCGTGTCCTCGTGGCCGCGTCCGAGGAGCCTTTCTTGGGAGGCGACCGCGCGGGAGAGGAGCGCCTTCGCTTCGGCGAGTTCCCCCGTATTACTCAGCACGTTGCCGAGGTTGCACGCGGCCAGGAGGGAGGCCGGGTGGTCTGGCCCGAGGGCCGAGTCAGCGAGCGAGACGGCCTTCCTCAAAATGTCCCTCGCGCCGAACACGTCGCCCGCCCCCTTCAGGTAGTACGCTATGTTGTTCGCCAAAGACAGGACGTCCAGGCACCCGGCTGCGAAGCTCGCGGCGCATTCGTCGGCGAGTTCGCCCCAGGCCCTGGCCCCGCCCGCCGGATCCCCCCTGAGGACGGTCACCTCGGCCAGGAAGCGCCTCGCGGAAAGCGTCTGGGGGTGCCGCGGCCCGAGGGACGAGGCGGAGAGTTCAGCGATGGCGCTAAAATCCCGTTCGGCCGCCGCCAGATCGTCCTTGGCGCCGAGGGCCACGGCCGTCTCGGCCCCGAAGATGGCCTCGGCGTGCCCCGGCCCGAAAACTCCGGCGGCGGCTTCAGCCGCCTTCCGGGCGGAACCGGCGTCCCCGCCGGGCCCCCCTCCCGTCTCGGACAGGGCGCGTACCATGCGGAGCGTCGCGGCGATTGCCCTCGGGTCGCGGGCGCCGTATTCGGAAGCCGCTTTCCCGGCCAGCTCCCTCCACGCGGAGGCGGACTCCGTGAAGTTCCTTTCCCCGTCCAGCCGCGCGGCGCGGTCCTTCAGCGCCTCCAGGTCGCGGGACATGGCCCCGTGCTGCCATGCCGGGATCCAGGGGGCGTCCGCGGGGCCCGCCGCCGGGGCTTCGGGGGTGGCCTCCTGGGCCGAGGCTGGAAACGGCGCCGAGAAGAGGCTGAGGCTGAGGCTGAGGCTGAGCATGAGGAGCTGGAGCACGGGCGCGGCGGCCCGGGCCGCCGGGGGTGACGGGACGCGCGGGAGGCCCCGGAGGGGCTTTGGGGCGGAAGCCGCGAGGGCGGCCGCGTTTTCGCGAACGGACGGGGCGGCCCGCCGGGAGGCCTGGGTTGCCAGGGAAGCCGGGGAGGGCGGCAAATGGCGGGCGGCCGTCGGGGATAGCGGCATGGGAAGTGCTCCAGAGCCGGGGGCTCGCGGCCCCGGGCGAGTAGGTTTTTACGGATCACGGATATCTTACCCAATTCCGCACTGAAGTCAACAGGATGCATTGAAAGTAAAGGGATTGTGCGTTTCGATCAGGCATGAAGGGGAAGCCGTACGCCCATCGGGAGGCTACTCGCTCAGCCATGCCGGATACCTTCCCTGAGGTCGGATGCGATCCGCGACGCCTGATATCCTCCCTCAGGCAGGATGCGCTCCGTGAGGCCGGATGGGGACACGGGAAAAGGCAAACTTGTTTGTTCGTGCCGTATTCAGTTAATACAGGACCGGCAGGCCCGGCGGGTAGGCGGAGCAGGCGGCGTACAGGCCCGCGCTTTCCGTCCGGGCTGGCCAAAGGGCGGAAGGGTGCCTTCGCCGGGGCGCGGATGCGCCCGGGAACATAAGGTTGACCTTTTGAATGTCTGGCTCTCGCCCTTTGCCATGGCCAGGACCCAGCCCTGGACCTGGTCCAAGTGTTCAACCGCAGAAGTTCGCCAGGTTATTCCGGAACTGGGTCTCAGCGGACTTCGCGCGGCGGCAGATGACCTCCGCCGCCTTCTCGCAGAACCTGGGGGCCCTGCACGCGCACCAGGTCAGGATCAGTCCGAGCCTTATGGCGACCTTCCGCAGTTTCCTTCCGACGGTGTCCTCGGATATGGCAGGCTCCTCCGCCCCCATTTTAGCGATTCGCGAAGTACCGGGAGGCTTCCTGCCGAGCGTGTTTCAGGATGTCGGGCGCCGCCTTCCCACAGTAGTATCTCAGAGGCCTGCAGGAGCGGGGCTTGTCCGGGAGCCCGTAGACCCCGTGCTCAATGTACCGTATTCCTCCGCTCCCCGACCGTGTCCGGGTCAGTCTGGAGAGCCTTGCCGATGGCGGCCGCCCGGGCTCTTTCGGCTCGGGAGCACAGTCCTGGCGCGTTCGATAAGGAAGACAGGCATTTCCCCGAAAAGGCCTATTTCCTGTTGTGAATCGGGAAAGCTTGAATGGCAACTTGAAGGGGTTGATGCAGGGGCGTTCGGCTGTGCGTGACATCTTGTGCCTCCTTTCTGCCTGAACGATGGCATCTTTTCCCTCAGCTGGCCGCCCCAAAACGGCTTGTGTTTTGCTTCAGCACTGCGTATGCCTAAACATAATTACGGATGCGTGTTCTAATGTTTGTCATTGCTGCCATACACTGGGCATCCTGTGAAGGGGCATGGGTATCCAAGGACCGGGCAGGGATACCCTGCAAAACGGGGCAGGAAGTCTGACTCCCCCATGTCCGCCTCTCTTTCAGCTTGCTTCCGGCATTCAATTAAAGTAAAATTGATTTGACTTTAGGAAGAGACTTAGGAAGGGACTCAGTCCCTCGGCAGGTCGGCTCCAGGCAGGACAGAACGCTAATGGAGGTAAGTATGACGAACGCGGACGGTCCGGGTATCCCGAAAATAGGCATCGACATAGCTGACTATTCTCGACTGATAAACGAGGGCTACGTTTACGTGGACAAGACAGAATTCGTCAGCGAAATTCTTGACGGCGACCATCCACGCCTTTTTCTTTCCCGTCCCAGACGGTTCGGCAAGACGCTTCTGATCGATACCCTGGAGGAGGCCGCAACCGGAAGGAAAGAGCTTTTTTCCGGACTTG
>JAIRZX010000224.1 GCA_031267005.1 Deltaproteobacteria bacterium | reverse complement strand
CAAAGGCCTGGGAAAGTGCGGCGCAAGCAGCCGGGATGCCGGAGCCGCCCGGAAGGCCGGGCCCCTGGACGGGCCGGGGAGGCCGGGGCCCTAGAACTGGACCGCCCTCGTTATCTGCTCCGTCGCGGCCTCCAAGGTGCATTTCTCGATGACCTTGCCGTTCACGGTCAAAACCGGTCCTTTCTTGCAGTGCTTGCCGCAGAAGCTGGCCTTGAACTGGGTCTTCTCCTCGAGGCCGTTCCGGCGGATGTAGTCCATGAGCTCCTTGTAGAGGGTCTGGGCCCCGCGCAGGTAGCAGCTGGTGCCGAAGCATATCTCGAGCGAGAGGGGCTTGAGCCCCCGGCTCCCGCCTAAGATGAACTCGCCCTGGTCTATCCGCCTGCGGTTCTCGAAACCGGTGTGCAGGAGCTCGTGGGCCTTCCCCCCGCCCAGCTTCTCGGAGTAGAGCTGCTGGAGGTAGGGGTTCTGGGAGGAGACGTGGAACTGGAGCATCTTGTCGTTGTCGTAGAGCCCCTTGGCCCGCTCCTTCACGGCCTCGCGGTCCATGGTGATGGGCTGGCCGCCGCCGTTCACGCAGCCGCCGGGGCAGGCCATGACCTCCACGAGGTCGTAGTCGCACTCCCCGTTCCTGAGGCCGTCTATGAGCTTCCGGGCGTTCGCGAGCCCGGAGACCGCGGCGAGCCTGAGCGTCCTTCCCCCCAAGGCTATCTCCGCCGTCTTCACTCCCCCCTGGCCCCGGAACTGCCGGAATTCCTGGGCCGAGCCCTTCTCCAGCGAGTCGGCGGCGTACCTCAGCACCGCCTCGGACACGCCGCCCGCGGACCCGAAGATGACCGAGGCCCCGGTGGCGAAGCCGAAGGGCATGTCGAATGAGCCGAGCTCCAGGCGCGCGAAGTCGATGCCGCACTCCTTTATCATTAAGGCCAGCTCGCTCGTGGTGATGACGTAGTCCACGTCCGGCACCCCGCCGGACTTCAGGGCCGGGCGCCGGGCCTCGAACTTCTTGGCCGTGCAGGGGGAGACGGTGACGACCACCAGGTCCCCGGGGGCGACCCCCAGCTCCCCGGCGAGCGAGTCCTTGCACAGGGCGCCGAACATGGCCTGGGGGCTCCTGCACGTGGAGAGGTTGTCCAGGAAGTCGGGGTAGTACTGCTCGGCGAACTTCACCCAGGCCGGGCAGCAGGAGGTGAAGAGCGGGAGCCGCTCCCCTTTCGCGAGGCGTCCCAGGAACTCGTTGCCCTCCTCCACCACCGTGAAGTCGGCCCCGAAGCAGGTGTCGTAGACCCTGTCGAAGCCCATGCGGCGGAGGGCCGATATGACGCGGCCCATGGAGAACCAGCCCGGCGGCTTGCCGAAGTACTCGCCCAAAGCGACCCGGACGGCGGGGGCTATCTGCACCGCCACGGTCTTGGAGGGGTCGAAGACGGCGTCCCAGACCGGCTTGATGTCGCTTTTGGGGGTCAGAGCCCCCACCGGGCAGACTTTCACGCACTGCCCGCAGCCCACGCACTCTATATGCCCCAGGCCCTTGTTGTAGCAGGTGCTCACCTGGGCCTTGGCCCCGCGGTAGACGAAGTCCAAGGCGCCCACGGACTGGATCTCCTCGCAGACCCTCACGCAGTCCCCGCACAGTATGCACTTTGAGGGGTCCCGCAGGACGCAGTCGGAGCTCCCGTCTATCTCGCCCTTCCTCCGCATAGGCTTGAAGCGGTTGGAGGTGACCCCCAGCTGGCGGGCTATCGCCTGGAGCCTGCAGTCGCCGCTCTTGGGGCAGACGGTGCAGTCGTCGTCGTGGGCAGCGAGCATGAGCTCTATTATCATTTTCCGGAGATCCCTCACCTCCGAGGTGTTGGTGCGCACCTTCATGCCGACCTCGGCCCGGGTGGAGCAGGCGGGGACGAGGCCCCGCCCCTCAACCTCCACCATGCACATGCGGCAGGCGCCGTAGACGCTTATCTCCGAATGGTAGCAGAAGGTGGGGAGTTCCACCCCGGCCTTCCTTATGAGTTCCAAGAGGTTCCTCTCGCCCTCGACGGCCACCTGGATCTGGTCAATCACGGCCGTGTCGTTCATTTCTCTGCCTCCCACCGCCGCGGGCCCGCGGGCCCCGGCGCCCGGGCGCCCCGCGCCCGGCGGTTAGGGGGATCCCGGGCCCTAGCCCTTGACCACCGCCTTGAACTTGCACTTCTGCTCGCAGGCCCCGCACTTGACGCACTTCTCCTTGTCTACCGCGTAGGGGCTCCCCTTCTTCCCGCTTATGGCGTCCGCCGGGCAGTTTTTCGCGCAGACGCCGCATCCCTTGCACCTGTCCGCCAGGATCCGGAACGTCAGGAGAGCCGTGCAGGCCCCGGCGGGGCAGCGCTTCTTCGAGACGTGGGCCATGTACTCCCCGCGGAAGTAGCGGAGCGAGGAGAGCACCGGGTTGGGCGCGGTCTTGCCGAGGCCGCACAGGGATCCGACCTTCACCGCCCCGGCCAGGTCCTCCAGGAGGGTTATCGTCTCTGGCGTGCCCCTGCCCTCGATAATGTCGTCCAGTAAAGCAAGCATCTGGCGGGTGCCCTCGCGGCAGACCACGCACTTGCCGCAGGACTCGTTCTGGGTGAACTGCATGAAGAAGCGCGAAATCTGAACCATGCAGGTGGACTGGTTCATGACCACCAGCCCGCCTGAACCCACCATGGCCCCCACGCCCTGCAGCGACTCGTAGTCAAGGGGCAGATCCAGGTGCTCCCTGGTCAGGCAGCCCCCCGAGGGCCCGCCTATCTGCACGGCCTTGAAGCCGCACCCGCACAGGCTCCCGTCGTCGTTCACGACGCCGCCGCCTATCTCCGCCACGATCTCACGCAGGGTGGTGCCGAAGGGCACCTCTATGAGCCCCGTGTTAGCCACGTGGCCCGTGAGCGCGAAGGTCTTGGTGCCCTTGGCGTTCGCGGTGCCCATCTTGGAATACTCTGCGGCGCCCATCCTCAGGATGATAGGCACCGTGGCCAGGGTCTCGACGTTGTTTATGACCGTCGGCTTGCCGAAAAGGCCGGACTCGGCCGGGTAGGGCGGCTTCAGGGCGGGCATGCCGCGGCGGCCCTCGATGGAAGCGATGAGCGCGGTCTCCTCGCCGCATACGAAGGCGCCGGCGCCCTCCTTCACGTCGACGTCGAAGGACATGCCGGACCCGAACACGCTCTCCCCGAGGATGCCCGCCTCCCTCGCGGCCGTTATGGCGTACTTGAGCCTTTTGACGGCCAGCGGGTACTCCATGCGGACGTAGACGTAGCCCCGGGTGGCGTTGACGCCCACTGCGGCTATGATCATGCCCTCCAGCACGGCGTGGGGGTTCCCCTCCATGACGCAGCGGTCCATGAAGGCCCCGGGGTCGCCCTCGTCGCCGTTGCAGACGACGTACTTGGCGTCGGCGGCGTTGGCCCTGGCGAACTCCCACTTGCGGCCCGTGGGGAAGCCCCCGCCGCCGCGGCCCTTCAGCCCCGAGTCGAGGATCTCCCGGCAGACCTCGGCGTCGGTCATCTCGAAAACCGCCCTGCGCGCCTGGAAGTAGCCCCCGTGGCTTACGTACTCGTCCAGGTCGCGGACGTCTATGTTGCCGCACAGTTCGAGCATGAGCCTGTGCTGGCGCTCGTAGAAGGGGATCCGGGACATCTCGCGGACCGGCTCGCCCGTGTCCGGCAAGGCGTACAGGAGCCTCTCGACGCGGCCCCCGCCGACTACGGAAACGTCAACTATCTCCTCGACGTCCTCGGCCTTCACCTTCACGTACATGACGCCCTGGGGCCTCAGGGACACGAGCGGGCCCATCTGGCAGAAGCCCTGGCAGCCGGTCTCCACCATCTGGTAGTCGCCGCCCTCGTCCTCCAGCGCCACGGCGGCGCGTATGCCCCGGCCGGCCAGGACCTCCCGGAAGCGGTCGTAAATCCTCATCGACCCGTTGGCCATGCAGCCGGTGCCGGCGCATACGGTCACCCTGGGCATGGTCCCTGAGGTGGAAGCGAGGAAGCGCTCCCTCCTCTCCTCCAGGGTCGGGTAAAGCTTCAAGGCGGTCTCAGGCATCGCGTGCCTCCTTCCCGGCCGGCCCGGCGCCCCCGGCGGGGCTCCCGGCGGCTGCGAGCGCCGGGAGCGCGGCCGACGGTTCCCCGCCCGCGGCCTCGCCGGCGCGTATGGCGTCCACTACGGCCCGCGCCTTGGCGGGGTCGAGCGCCCCGTGGACCTCCTCGGCCCCCACGACCGCCACTGGCGCGAGCCCGCAGGCCCCCAGGCAGGCGACGGTCTCCAGGGTGAACATGCCGTCTTCGGTCGTGCCCGTCTGCCCGGCGAGCCCCACGGCCTCCCGGAACGCCCGGATGATGTCGTCGGACTTCTTGACGTGGCAGGCGGTGCCGTCGCAGACCTTTATCACGTGCCTGCCCTTGGCCGACAGCGTGAAGTGGGAGTAGAAGGTGGCCACCCCGAACACGGCGCAGGGGGACGCCCCCAGCGCCGTGGCCACGTAGGTCATGATGTCCTCCGGCAGGTAGGAGTACGCTTCCTGGATCTCCTGGAGGATGGCGACGAGGCTGCTCCTGCTCCTCTTGTGGCGGTCGAGGATGTCGCAAACCCTGTCGAACTTGGCGCCGAACTCGCTTGTCATGTTTCCGCCCCCCCTTTCGACGCGGGGCCACGCGGCGCGGGGCGCGGCGCGCCGACGGCCGGAGTCAGGCGCGCGATTATGCTGGCTGGCTTTTTCATAGGATCACTTAGCCCTTTCGGGCCTTCCCGCCGGAGGCCGGCGCCGCCCGGCGCGGGCCGCTGGAAGGCACTTGCGTGCTGCGGGAAGGCGCTTGCATGCTGGAGACAGGCTCCCCGGGCGTCACCGAGGACGCCCGGGGAGAGGTTTAGGGATACGGAACCGCGAGCCGGCCTTTTCGGGCGGCGCCGGCGCACGGGTTGCCGGGGCTCCGCGCGGGAGGGGGCCGAGAGGGAGGGGCCCGAGAGAGAGGGGAGCGAGAGGGAGGGGAGCGAGCCGCCGCGGAGCGAGCCGCCGCGGGAGTCGGCGCCTCGGGTTCCTGACGACTCTTGCCGCGGGCTTGCCTAAAACTTGCTGGCGGCCAAACGGCACTGTACCAGCCAATGCCGAAAACGGCGTATCGGGCCGACGGAGGCGCTCCGTCCAGCTCAGCCAGCGACGCGGGGGGGAACGCCCTCGTGACGGGGGACTTGAGGCCGCTCGTCGCCTACTGTTTCCCGGGTGAAGAAAACTGCGGGACGCTTGGTCCTGCGGGCGTCGGTCGCCGCAAGGGATTGCGGGGGCGGGCTGGCGCCGCGGCAAACGGACGCAGTTATGGCGCTGGTCCGGGACGGGCCTTAAAAAACAATTGAAAAATCAAACAGCGGCGACTGTTCCGGATCGTTTTGGCCCGCGCCTCAGCGCTCCGCTCCCGCGACTTCGGGAACGCGTCCCGCGCCCCTGACTCCTGGCCCGCCGGAAAATTACGGGGAAATTGGCGTCCCCTACGAATAAGGCGGTGGAATTTCCGTGGTTAACGGGGAAAAGCGCTGTTAAAGGGCTTATGGATATCGCCCGCCCGTTGCCGCCGTCCGAGACGGCCGAAGGGTTAAGCGCGGCGCTGCCGGTTTCACGGCCGCCCGGTTTCCTTCCGGCGGTCCGGAAATCCGGCGGAGGGCAAATCCGGCCCGGAACTGTCGCTGGTTCCGGTATTTTCGTTGAAACTCCTTTGGAAACCCTAGCACACTGAAAAAACAGATGGCTTGAAATAATTAATGGTCTTAATCATCTAAAAACCTAAATGATTGAGGGGATCAAAATAAAGGATTCATAGTTAAAAATAATCATGGCTTAAAATAGAATCCAGATACACATATGATGTTTTTCAAAAAAACCAATACAGATAATATTGATAGAATACAGGATAAACAAATGATAATCCTGCAATAAATCCAAAGCATTAAAAATAAAAAATTCTATCAAGCGTAAAACTTTAAAACTATTTGCAAAATAATTAACGGCAGATATTAAAAATTGATTTAAGGGTAAAAAATAAAATTGGTTTGTTCAAAACCATTTTTATGGAATGGGCAAACCATTAGGAAAATGTATGGTTAAAAAAAACTGAAATCCTCCCAAACAGCCTGAAATTAAAGGTTTGGAAAAATCAGCCTTTTCCGGCCGCTGCAGTCCGGAAATGGCTTCCTGCGGCCCGGGGAGCGGCA
>JAIRZX010000047.1 GCA_031267005.1 Deltaproteobacteria bacterium | reverse complement strand
AACAGGAAGCCGAAAGCCGCCTTCTCGGTCGGGGCTACCCGCGCCCGGGCCGGCGCCGCCGGGGAAGGGGCGGCCGGCACGGTGCCCGAAACTGCTTGGGAGAAGGCCGCGCCCGGGCCGAATTCCTCGCACGTTACGCCATGGGCCGCGGCGGCGCCCTGGACGGCGCCGCCCGGAACGGACCCGCCTCGGACGATGCCGCCGGGGGCGACGCCTCCGGGGAAGGGGCCGCACGGGAGGTCCCCGCCGGGTACCCCGCCGCCGGAGGCGGAGGGCGGAGCGTTCCGGGACTGAAGCCGCAGCGGGGCCCCCGCCTGGGCGAAGGCGGGGTGGCAGGGGCCCGCGGCGCCTATGAGGAGCGCGAACAGGGCGCAGGCGATAATCTTCGGCATTGGGAGCCACCGGTGTCCGTGATTCAGGATGAGGGGATTTAAGGATGACTATTATAATATACAAACTCTGGGAGCCTTGCCACCGGACCCGCTGATGCCGCCGGTCCCGTCGGCCCAACGGGTTCCGCCGGTGCAGTTGGCCCCGTCGGCTCTTCTGGCACCTCTGGCTCCTCTGGACCTGCTGGCCCGATGGGTTCAAATTGTTCCGCAGGCCCAGGCGGGATCAGGCGGCGGGGTCCGCCATGGCCAGGCGCCGGGCCTTCAGGCCTCGCAGGAGAGAGACTGCGGGGGGGCGCGCGGGTTTTCGGGGGGGCGGACGGCTGCGTAGCGCGTTGGCCGCCCGGACGTGGAGGCGGCAAGGGGCCCCCATGAGTTCAGCTGCTTTCCGGTTCGCGCCGTCCGGCGCTCCCTGCCTTTCCCCCGCATTGGCGGCCTTCGCGGCTTTCGCAGCCTTCCCGGCGCCGCCCCTAGCCGCCCGGCGGGCCGACGTCCCGGCTTCGGGCCGCGTCAAGGGATCCGCGAGGCCGGAGGGGGCGGCGCCCGTTTCGGCAACTGAAAGGATCGCGGGGGGGGAGGGGATGCCAGGGCGTCCGGGTGCCGATCACTGCGAGCTATCCAGGGGGGATGGACGGCGGCGGCCCGGCAGGCGGGGCCGATAAGCCAGCGGCGGGCGGGCTCTCGGCGCGGCAAGGGAGAAGGCGGGGGAGATTCTGGCAAGCGGCGGGGATTGCGGCGGCATAGCGGGCCGGGCTTGCTTCAACGTCTCTGGCGTCCCGTCGAAGGCGCCGGGGAAGGACTACTCCGCCCTGTTCGTCCAGGAAGGCTACGCGGGAGTGGCCCGCCAGGACGGCTTTTTCCTTTCGGCGAACATACTGGCGGACGGTACGCCGATCGGAGCGTCCGCCCTTTTCGCGGATCCGGTTAAATCCCTCCCGCTTCTTTGGGGGCGCGTCTGCCGGGAGGGCTGCTCCTCGGGCCGCGGGGAGTCACCGCGCTTTTCCGGCGCCCCGGAATGCCTGACCGATACGACCCTCTGCCGGAGAACTTTAAAGCATCCGCCTCCCTGGACGAGCTGGGCCACGCGGCTTTGACGTCGTTTAGCCCAGCCGTTAACTTAACCCCCTTCGAAGGCTTGTCCTGGGCGGACGGGCGGGTTTTCTTTGACGTTGACGTCGATGATTTGGCCTAGATGGGGGCGGACCCTGAGCTGAGGGAGTAGCCGCCGCCGCTAGCTCCTGATGCTGATGCAGATGCTGATGCAGATGCTGATGCAGATGCTGATGCAGATGCTGATGCAGATGCAGATGCTGATGCAGATGCAGATGCAGATGCAGATGCAGATGCTGAGCCAGGTGCAGAGCCTGGTCATAAATCAGAATCTTTAGTTGTGTCCGGGCCAGAACCCGAGCCCAAGTTTTGATTCCATAGTGAAAACCCTGAGCCTCCCTACGAAGCCGAATGCTCCGTGAAGGAGGGACGGCAACGGCTCGCCCGGCGGAGGGGCCGGTTCGAGCTTAACTATCGAGCCGGGCGCAGCTACGCCGTCGCCGCCCCCAGTCGGACTGCCGCCCGAGAGATTCTATTTTTAGCTAGTCTCCTGTCTGCTTTTAGCAAGTCTCCTGTCTGCCCCTGCCCCCTCGTTGTCAAGTTCCGGTCCGGGCGGCCAGACCGTTTTCCCTGACGCGCTCCCCCCGGAATCTCAGCCCCAGTCGCCCTAGCCTTCCGCGCTGGAACCGGGACTTGAGGATCCCGTCGCGGTGCGTCCCGCACGATATCCCCGGGCTCGGCCACCGCTGTGGGGCGCCCGCCGCGCGGCCGCGCCCAGTCGCCTTCACCTCCGCGAAGGAGGCGCAAGGTTGCGCCCGTCCCGCCGCCTGGGGGCGGCGCCCGCGCGATCCCCGGGGAAAACGGAGGAACGGCGGGGGGGGGGGAAGCCGCCGTCCCGGACGGGGAGCGGCCGGAACGCCCCCGGGGCGCCCGCGCCCGCCACTCTCGCGGCCACCGGCTGGCGCGGGCCGGAAACGGGCCACGGGAACTCCTCCGGGCCGCCCCCCGGAGAGGTTTCGGCGCCGCCCGTCCCGGAACGGGGCGGTTTCCGGCCCGAAACCCGTCGGGGCCGAAGGTCAGGCGGACCTTTTCTCCGCGGGCCGGTACCCTCCCCACACGTGCGCGGTCCACCGCCGGCGAGCGTGGTGGACGCCTCGGAGTCCATGCCGTTTACGTGCGCATCGGATTACGGGGGCTAAACGCCCCCCCCCCCGGAGCCCCCCCCCGGCGGGTCGGGGACGTCGGGCCAGTCCCCCCCGGGACGGAGCGCCAGGGAGAGTGCTGGACAATTCCGGTTAGACGCATCCAAACGCGAGCCCAGGGGAATGCGTTGTCAAGTTCCCGAAGAAATTGCATAATCCGCTAACGGGAACTCGCGCCCCTTCAATCCCGAGCAAGCGGACTTGCGGGAGCCGGAAGCGTAGCCGGGCGCGGCGCGCTTCATGGACTGTGTCCCCCTCCTTCACACAGGGATGGCTTGCGGCGGCATTCCCGGCGCCGCCCGGCCGCCGGAGGGGGGGCGGGACGGGCTTCCGGGCGCCCCGTCCCGATGGCGGGCGCCCGCGCCGGGGTTTCGCGGGACGCACCGCCCGCCCGGCGTGGGTTTAGAGGCGTCGGCAAGGGGAGGGAGGGCGTAAGCGTATTGTTGCGTGCCGTTCGTAAGCAGGTTATAATATGCCAGGAGAGGCGGGTTTGATTGCGGACGCCCCGCCGTCGGCAACGTTTCCGCAGCCGTGCGCGGCCTTCGGGCCTTCCCGCAAGAAGAGGCATCGGCGAAATGTCCAAGCTTTCCCCTATCGTGATTTTTACTCGGCGCATGACAAAGGCGCCCTTCCCGGGGCCTTCCTGGCGGACGGGGGGGAGGGCGGCATGAGCGGCGCCCCGTCGGTCGGCGTGGAGAAGGGGCCGACCCAGGACCACTACCTGAGATACGCGGTGGTGCTTTATCCGGGCCTC
>JAIRZX010000033.1 GCA_031267005.1 Deltaproteobacteria bacterium | reverse complement strand
AACTCTGTTCGCGTCCAAGTGGTCACGGTAATGAATGCCCGCAAGAAGCTGAATCAAGACTCCTACCGTTCCGGCGATATCTCCTGATGCCAATTTTTCGCCCAGTTCCCGTCCGGATTTGCCGATGCCCTCCCAGTCGGAGGTGAAGTTTTCCATAAACAGCGTTGAAATAGCCTCTCGCACCTCGCTGTTGGGATAATCCAGGAGATACGCCCCGTCGTCTTTGGCCCGGAGGGTCAGGTAGCCCGACTGGTAGAGGAACCCAGCCGGGGAAGTGGCGTCGATTTCCCCGGGAGCGCTAGCTTGGCTATAGTTCATTTCCTTGCCCTGGAACTGGTCAACCGTAAGCGCCTTATCCAGCAGGTATTTCCTGACTACGGTGTTAGATCCCGATGCCATCCAAAAGTTTCCAAATTTTCTTGCCTTGAAGAACGAAAGGACTGAAAAAGGGTTGTACACTTCGTTTTCTCCGTCAAAGGAAAACCCGTCGTAATATTCCTTGAGTTTATTTAACAGCCTTTCTTCACTCATCTTGAGCACACGCGCGGTGTGGGTTATGAAAGGAGCGAAATACGTCTTCAGCTCTTCATGGGTGTAGCCCATGAAAGTGCTGAAATCAGGAAAAAGGGAAATGTCTAGGAGATTGTTTAGCTTGGAAAATACGCCCATCCTGGAAAACTTAGTGACTCCGGTAATGAAGGCGAACTTGAGATGCTTTTCTTCAACTTTTATCTGCGTATAAAACTGTTGCATTATGTTCCGCGTATCGGAAAGCAACTTCTGATCATGAGTAAACTTGTCCCTGCCGACAAGGTCTATGACTGGGGCGTCGTACTCGTCCAAGAGGAGGACTGCCTCCTGGCCGCTCGCCTTGTGGACGTCCCGAATAAGATAAGAAAAGGCATCAGCACAATCAACACCGCGCAAGGAAACCTGATGCCGCTCAGCCATTATTTCAAGACGCCCCATGATTCTGTTTTGCAAAAGTACATTGCTTTCGCTACCTGCCACCGCAGACATGTCCAGCATAATGACAGGACAGACTACGAAATCAGGGGAACTCATATCATTTTCGGCAGCGAGGCCCCGGAAAAGATCTTGGCGTCCCGAATAGAAGGCATCGAGCGTAGTCACAGTAAGGGACTTGCCGAAACGGCGGGGACGCGCGCAAAAGACGAACTTGCCAGCGTTCTCGAGTTCAGCGATAGACTTCGTCTTGTCAACGTAGACTGCCCGTTTTTTCCTTATGTCTTCAAAGTTCGCCAGCCCTAGGGGAAGAACGGGAAAATCCTGGGTCATTTGGCTCGCATTCCGGCTTTGGGCCTTCAAGATAGTTGAGGCGTCAATATTGCCCTTTCTATTTATACAACATTCCTGATTTTTGATCAATTCTTGATTACCCTGCGAAAAGTCAGCCGCCCCTCCCCGAAGCCGAACGCTCCGTAAGGGAGGTGATGCCGCAACTCCCCCGACGGAGTGGTCGATTCGGACTTCAAAAGAGATACGGTCACGTCTCCGCCGTTGCTGGCCTCTCAGCCAGTCTGCCGGTCCGAGAGATTCTCTTGTTAGCGACTGTTCTGCCTATCTACTTGCTACCAAGTTCCGGTCCGGGCTGCGCCAGACCGTTTTCCCTGTTACGCGCCCCCCCCGGACTCTCAGGCCGGCCGCACGGGCCTCTCGCGCCGCGGCCGGAACTTGCAGATCCCCATGACGCTCAAGCCGGCCAGCTTCATCTGGTTCGCGGGGTCCTCCTTACGGTACCCCCGGCGCCTCAGCTCGCCGCCCTTCCGGGTCCTTTTCCGCCCGCTCGCGGCGCCCTCGCTGCCGTTGCATTGCCTATCCGCCGCGACGCTGGCGGGGCGCCGTTCCGGGCGCGGGTCTCAGCGGCTTTAAGGCCGTCCGGGCTTCGCTTCGCTTCGCCCTGTCCCGCAGGCGCCCCGCTTCCCAGGGCTCCGCGGGACGCCGCCCCTCGCGCTGGCGGGCCATGCCGGCTACCCTTTCGGGACGGGCGTTTACGGCGTCTCCGCCATTGCCCAAGGCCGCCGGGACGGCCTTCCGGCCCTGCGGGCACTTAAAGGCGCGGCGCCCTTGTCGTCGGCCTAGAAGTCCCCGGGAGGGCGCCTGGCCTCGGCCCCTTGCCTATCGTCCCCGAGGGGGTCTCCAGACCGCCGTTCATGGAGGCGACCGTGCAGGCGCCGTACTCTCCGTCGAGCTCGCGGTTGGGGGGGGTTGCAGGCGTTGCCGGCCGAGAGGACCTTCGCGTTGATCCCCGTCATCTACAAGCGGGCGACAAGGTGCTTGACGGCGCGGAAGAAGCTTGCGCGGGCGCGTTCAGTAACTATAGCAGATGAAGATGTTGAGGACGGGCCCGAGCTTGCTCTTCTTCGTCCTTCCGCAAGTCTAAGGCGATCTGCACCTTGCGGCCCCATTTCTTCTTGTGGCCCGAGCAGGCCGCCACCGTGTCGCTGAAGCTTCGGAGGCGGTCGGCCACCACCTCCTTGGAATCCCTGAACAAGGCCGCAGCCCCGCGACAGCAGCCCCGGGGACCGCTCCGCGCAGCCCGCGCCCGAGCCTTTATGAGGTTCTGGAACCGAGACCGGCAACAGGCCCGCAGGTCTAGCCGGAACTGCCCCGCGATCTACCCGACGTCCCCGACCGTCTGACCGAGCAGTCGGTGCTTGGCCTTGCGGTTCGCCTGGGCGGAGGGGGCTTCCCCGCCAACAGGCGCCTGCCGCGCCTGTTCCGGAACTCCGTGGCCAGCTCGCGCTCAGCCCCCGTGAACGGATACCGGAGCGTATCCGTTCACGGGGTAGAAGACCATCTCCCCCCCCCCCAAGTCGGTGGCTCCCTTCACCCTGCCCCTGGGCCGCCTCCCCTCGCTCCAGGACCGCATCCCCCTGCCCACGGACCACCTCCCGTCTTCCCCAAAAGCGCCTCCCCAGGCTCAGCCCCCTCCCGCCATCCTGAAAATCGGCTCTGGCCCGACACAGGGCCGCCCACCCCTTCAACCCGTGAACGGATACAGGAGGTCCGCGGACTCGTCCCCGGCGTTCTCGCGGAGCACCTGGAGGTTGGCTCCGTAATGGAGGAGGCGGACGGGGTCTGGCATGGAGGGGCTTTCCGGGGCGGCGGCGGCTGGAGTCGTCCTGAAGACTGCGGGAAGCGGTTCGAGGACGCGGAAGGGCCGGGAACCTGTCGCGGCCTTTGGCGTGCAGGGGCGGATGCGAAGAAGGGCCGCCGGGCTCCCGAATTGGGGCCCCGGCGGGCCTTGGCTTGTCTCGTGGCCAGCCGGAGGCCAGTCCGCTGCGGCGGAGCCCGCGTGGCGTTTCCTGGAGAAACAATTCAACCCGTCGGTTAAGGCGGGTTTAAACCGGAGGGGGCTGCTGCCCCTGAGCCTCCCTGAGGGCGCCGCTTTGGCCTCCCGTACTGCCTCTTCCGTCTTCCGGATGCGGGGCGCAAGCGCCTTCCGCATGGAAACACTGATTCCGGCGCTGGCGAAGGAATTTGCCAGGACGACTGTCATCGGCGGTTGCCAGACCAGCGGACATCAGCTGATAGCAGGGGTCCATGGCGCTACTGCTAACGTAGGGTTAGTCCCTTTAAAATACGTTCTAGTTAAACTTAATTTTGGGCAAGAGGATTAGACGCCATCTATGCTGCTCTTCGCTAAGATGCATACGCCGCACTGACGGACGATGGCCCGCCTAACGTTATCCGTTCCAGACGCCCTCCGGACTCCGTGGCTGGCGCGGGCGCATCCGTGCGGAACCGCCCGTCCCTCCCGCGGCGGCCCGGCGACCCGAACCGTTTGCTTTACCCCAGGCCCGGATGTAAGATCATGCGCGGAAAGAAGGAGATTTTCAGACCCCTCCCAGTTTTTCCGAACTTCGCGGGACCCGCTCCTCAGCAAGCCGTTTCCCGAGCCTTATCCCCGCGAGGCCCCCGCATGCCACTCACCAGCTGCCCCGCCTGCGGCAGGCAAGCCTCTTCGCTGGCCGCGCGTTGCCCCGGCTGCGGGCATCCGACAGCCGACCCGGGCCTGTTCGGCGACGGCCCGCCGGAGCCCGATGGAATCTGCGGCAAGTACTGGGGCGAGCCGCCCCGCGGCGCTGAAGGCCCCGCGGCCGTGCGCGGCGCGGCGCGGGCCGCGCGGACGGAGAGTGCCTGGCGCGGGTGCGCGCCGTCCCAGGGTGAGTAAAGTGGACGGACCGGCGCCGCGTTCGGAGAACCTCCAAAAGCTCCTCTACAGGAAGCTAAACCGGGAGCAACGGGCGGTCGCCGCGCGGCCTACGGCGGAGGTCCTTTGCCTCGCGGGGCCGGGGTCGGGGATCTTAAACGCGATAGCCTGGCGCATGGCTCTCATAGCCGCTGGCGAAGGAAGTTCGGAGGGGCTGTGCGCCCTGGCCTCCTCCGAGCGGTCCGCCAAAGAGCTGAGAAGGCTCGCCTTCGCCGCCGCCGGGGACGCCGGGCTCCCGCCCGGGTCGATGCAGGGCGCCTACATAGGGACCTTCCACGGTTACGCCATGGAGGTCCTGGACGCGCTCGATCCTGAGGGAGGACCCAGGGCGCTCTTGGATCCCTGGGCCTTCCGGCTGTACATCCTCGCCCGTCCGGACGAGCTGGGCCTCAAAAACATCAAGCGCGAGAAGGCCACGAGCATCCTGCTCGCGGCGGACGGCGCCGCGTCCGCCTGGCGGACGGCAAACGACGAGCTCCTGGACCTGGACTCCCTGCCGGGGCGGCAGGGGCACATAAACGCGACCCTCCTTGAAATCCGCGACGCGCTCGAGCGAGACGGGGCGCTGGACCGCTCGCTCGCAACAAGAAAGGCCGTCGAGGCGCTGGAAGGCCTGGAAGGGAAGGCGCCGCACGAGGCGCCGGAGGGAAGACCGGCGGGTCGGGGGAACGGCAAGTCCGCCGGGGACATGTTGCCAGCGAAGGATACCGAAGGGACTCGGGAGGCTCGGGAAACTCGGGAGGCTCGGGAGGCTCGGGAGGCTCGGGAGGCTCAAGGGGCTCGGGGGGCTCGGGGGGCTCGGGAACTGCCGGAGCCTCTGCCGACTCAGGAATTGCGGAAACCTCGGGAGTCCGGAGAGAACCGGGAGAATATGGCGACTCAGGCGACACGGGAGCCGAGGGAAAATAAGGATACTCAGCCGAAACGGGAACCACGGGAAAAACAGGATACTCAGACGACACTGAATCCACGGGAGAATCCGGAGCCTCAGGGTACACGGGAGGCGCAGGACGTTGCGGGAACCCCCACGGGGGACGGCTCCGGCCCGGAAACGGGAACGGCGGCCTTGCCCGGCCCGGAAACGCAAGCGGCAAGGGAGGAGGGCAAGCCGGACGCCCCCGCCCGCACGGTTAACGCGGCGCGTCCCGCAAGCCACCTAACCGGCCTTCCTTTCCCGGCTATACTCCGGGCCCTGGGCCGGGAGGCGGCGCCCGAGGCGCGAGCCGGATTGCCCGCTGGGCCGTCCGAGGGCGTTTCTGCCGCGTGCGGCCCCTCCGCCGCCGCTAAAGCCGCATTGCCGTTAAGGCACCTTCTCGTGGCGGGCTTCCAGGACGCGACCATAGCCCAGGCGAGGCTCCTGACGCTTCTCGGCGGCCGCGCCGAGAGCGTGTTCCTGTCGGGGGACGACGACCGGGCCACCGCGCCCGGCCGGGGGGTGGGCGCCCGAAGCACGCCTCCCTTCTGGGGCAGGAGGGCCAAGGAAGTGGTGACCGTCGGAATGAACGCCAGGGCTTCCGGCGAGATAGCCCGGACGGCCGCGGCCTTCGCCGAACTGTCGCTTCCGGGGAGGAGGCACACGAAGCCGGCCGCAGCCGCCAGCTCGGCCGAACCCTCGGACCTGAGGACCTTCGTTTTCCGGGACAGGCCCGCCGAGGCCGCCTGGACCGCAGGTAGGATCAAGGCGCTTTTGGGTTCCGGGTACAGGGACGCCAAGGGCCTGAGGGGGCTTACGCCGGGCGACTTCGCGATACTCCTGCGCTCCCCCGACTTGAGGGAGCTGGACGGGACTCCGAGGTCCGCGGCCTTCGCCGGGGAGCTCGCGGCCCTCGGGGTGCCGTACAGGCTCAATTTCGGCGCCAACCCCTTCGACGTCCCGGAGACCGAGGCCGTTCTGGGCGCCTTCTGGCTTTTGAAGGAGCCCCGTCTGGACGCCGGGGCCATCGCCAGGCACCTGGCCGGGAAAATCCGTCCCTGTTTCCCGCGCGCCTCCCCCTCCCGCTTCAGGGAGCTTGTCGCAAACGCCCACAAGGCCGTCCACCGCCCGCCCCCGGGTTCCGCCCCCCTGTCGGCCCTCTCCTTCCTGTGGGACCTTTTGGAAGCCGTGAAGGCCTCCTGCGAGGCATGGGGGGAGGAGCTCGCGGACAAGATGGCCGCGACAAGCCGCGTGGCCCGCGACTGCGACAATCTGGGGCGGGGGGGGGATCCCGCCCGCTTTCTCTCCACGCTCAAGATCCTGAAGGCCAGCGCACTGCGGCGCCCGGGCGCGCCCCGGCCGGAAGGGGGCGCCCCGCCCGACGCGGTGGAGATAGCGTCCGTCCACTCCATGGGCGCCCAGTCCAGGGCCTGCGTCTTCGTTTCAGACGTCGAGCAGCTGCGCTTCCCCGTGCGCACCGGCGGCTACACCGGGCTTCTCCCCAAGGAGGCGGTGGCTACGGCCTTGAAGCGCGGGGCCTACCGCGTCACCAAAGACAAGGAGGCGAGGCTCTTCTACGCCGCCGTCACCCGCGCCTCCCGCTACCTCTACGTCACGTGCGCTGAAAGCCTGCCCGGGTCCAAGAGGGCCTCCTTCCGCTCCGACTTCTTCGAGAGGATACACCGCATAGCCGAGTGGGACGGGCTTAAGCCGGACACGGAGGCCCTCCCCAAGGCCCTCGCCCCGGCCAAGCCCGCCAGGCGGCTGGACGAGTTCGCGCGTCCGGGGGGGTTCCCGGAGATCATAAGCTACCTCGCCTGCCCGAGGAGCTGCGAGCTTTTCCTGTGCCGGGGCATGGTGCCCGAAATCCTGGAGCCGAATCTCCGCCGGAACCGGGGAAGGCCTCCGTCCCAGGCCGGGACCCGGGACAGCCGTGACGCCCCTGAGGAGTCCGGCAACCGGGAGTCCAGCGGCCTTGGGCCGCGAAGCCCGGAACCTCGCGGGAGCGAGGCTCACGGGAGCGAGCCTGGCGGGAGCGGGCCTGGCGGGAGCGGCCCTGGCGCGAGAGAGCCTGGCGGGAGCGGCCCTGGCGGGAGCGGCCCTGGCGCGAGCGGCCCTGGCGGGAGCGGGCCTGGCGCGAGAGAGCCTGGCGGCAGGGAACCCCGCTTTCCTTCCGTCCGCCGGCGCGCTTCCGGAGATTCTGAAAACTCCGCGCCGATGGCCGAGAGGATCCCGGCACTGCGCTACCGGAGCCCAAGGCTGTTCCACTTGAATTTAAACGGAGCGGCGATAGCCTGCCGCGTGGGGCCCGCCGCTCCCGCTCCCGGTACCGGCCACGATCCCTCTCCAGGCTTACAGGCCGGCCAGGGCCCGGGGCCCCGAAAAAGCCAAAGCGCGGGGCCCGCGAGCCCGGCCGGGCCTCCTCCCGGACCCGCGCCCCGCCAGGGAAAGCTGGCTGACGCTAACCCCTCAGGCGGGCCTCAAGCGGCAGCCCCCGCGCTCCTCCTGGACGCCCTGGACGCCAGCCCGGTCTTTCCGCGAACGGGGTCAAGCCCCATAGCGCGCTGGGGGGCTGTTTTCACCGCGCAGGCGTATCTGGCTTTCGCGCGCGAGAACGCCCCCGGCCACGGAGCTGCCCCGGCTTCCCTCGCGGCGAAGCTGCTCCTCCCCGACGGGAAGGCCCTGGAAGCCCCCCGCACCGCGAAGGCGCTCTCGGCGGCCCGGAAAATACTCGAGTGGGCGGTTAAAGGAATACTCGCCTCCGACTTCCCCATGCGACCCCGTCCGGACAAGTGCCGGTCATGCGGGTACCGGAAGTTCTGCCAGGCCTTGCCGGAGCCCTTCAGGACGAAGGCCGTGCCGCCGCCCTTGGAAACCGGCTGGGGACCCGAGGAGGCGCCCGCCTTCCAGGCGCGGAAGGGAGGCGCCTGATGCCCGCGGACAGCATGACCCCCGAGCAGCGGAGCTACTGCATGAGCAGGGTGAAAAGCAAGGACACCACCATGGAGCTCGTGGTGCGTTCCGAGCTCCACCGGGTGGGCCTCCGCTTCCGCAAGAACTACGCGAAGCTTCCGGGCAAGCCCGACGTGGCTTTCCCCCGCGCTAAGCTAGCGGTATTCCTGGACGGGGACTTCTGGCACGGGCGGGATTTCAGCTCCTGGAAAGGCAGGCTCTCGGAGTACTGGCTTAAAAAGATAACGCGCAACCGCGAACGCGACCAGGCCAACTTCAGCGAAATCCGCCGGATGGGCTGGAGCGTGATGAGGCTCTGGGAGCGCGACGTCAAGGAGGACCTGGCCGAGTCCATCGCGAAAATCGTTGACTCGCTCGACGCTGCCGCCGCTGCCGCGGGCGCCCCCGCCCCCGGGGCCACCGTCGAGGCCCTGAAGTCCTCGCCGTCTGCCTGCTGGAAGGACCGCGCCAAGGCCCTGGCCAAGGCGCCTGGCAAGGGAGCGGCGAATGGCGCGAAGGGCAAGCCGAAGGGCGCGAAAGGCAAGCCGAAGGACGGGGCTGAAGACGGGCGGGAAAGCGCTCGGAAAGGCGCTCGGAAGCTTTGACATTGCTGAAAATACGCGCGGGTTGGCGACCGCGGGCCGCTTGCCGGTTTTCTTTTAAGGGCTAACGGCGGGAGTTGTTTTCGTTCCTCGTTGCAGTCTTGCAGTCTTGCCTTTTTGATGGCGGGGCGAAAGGCGCCCCGGAGAAGCCGGAAAACCCTGTCCGCCTCGGCCTGTATCAGTTTGCTGCAGCAAATAATTTTTGGCCGCTTTTTTAGCTTCAGGCTAGTTATCGGAAACGGACGAGGGCATGTACGGAAGCGTATCCAGAGCGTGCCTCACGTCGGCCGTCCCGAACAGCCTGGCCCTTTCCACGGTTTCCTTAGCCCATGACGTATGGACGGCCTTCTCGCACATGCGCCCCTGGAGCCTGAATACGGCGGGGCGGGCGGGGTCCAAAATGGCCGCCGCCGCCTCCAGCTCGTCCGTGCGGGCGCGGTACGCGGAATTTATGATATCCACCTGGCAGGGATGGACGGCGGTCTTGGAAAAAAGCCCGCGCCCTATGTCCAGCCCGAGCTCGCGGGCGAGCGCCTCGGGGCTCTCCAGCCCTTCGAAGCCGGGCGCCGTGAGTTCCAGCCCGGCCGGCTTGAAGACGGTTATAAGCCCGTCGATAAGGTGCCCTACCGGGGACTCGTAGATGCTCCGGCTGATGTCGCGGCGCAGGCGCAGGATGCTGAAAAGATCCAGCCCGCCTATGCGCAAGGCCGAAATGCGGTCCCGCAGGGGGGAGTTTGCAAGGTAGTCGCGGAGCCGGGAAAGCTCGGCCGCGTCGAATACCGCCGGGGTCTCCAGTATGGGCATGATCTTGAAGGCCTCGTGGCGCTCGAGGAGGGAAAAATAGGCGGGGAGCGTGTCCAAATCGGCTTTGGGCAACACGAATCCCGTGACCCTGCCTATCAGGCGCATGGAAAGCAAGGCTTCGAGCGTAGGCGGGTTCCGGGGCCGGACGAAGCGGAAGATGCCCCCGTCCTCCAGCCTCTCCAGGGCGCCGTGGATGTTCCCCAGCGCTAACGGGAGATCCGCCTCCCTCACCGAATCTTCGGTGCAGAACACGACCGTCCGGAGCCCCGGGAACTTTTCGCCGTTCCCCGCCTCCGCCAGATCCGAACGTAGCGCTGGCATGTACATGGTGGCGCCGTATTTGAGCGAATTCATAGTTGACCTCGTTGGAACGCCTGGCCGTCCGTCCGCGTCCGCGGGAGGCGGCGGGCCAGCCCCCGGAGGGCTTAACGTTCCGGCTCGGACCCCTGCGGGCCGTCCTTTCCGGAACTCCCCCCGTCCCCTCCGCCGCGCCGGCCGTCATGGCCGCCTTCCCCTCCGGCGCTCCCTGCGTCCCCTCCGCCGCGCCCTGCGTCCCCTCCGGCGCTCCCGTCCCCTCCGGCGCTCCCTGCGTCCCCTTCGCCATGCCCGCCGTGCCAGCACGTTTTCCGTATTAGCGCAGCAGCCTTGTAGGCAAGGGACGGGTCGTTCTCAATCGCGACGCCGCGCGCCCGGGCCAGGAGCACGGCGTGGCGCACGTCCGGGTCGTCCTGATCGCGCACTAAGAGAAGTTCCGGGCTTCGGCGCAAAAGGACCCTGGTGGCCTCGCCTATGCCGGGCTTCGCGAGGTTCTGGTCGTCAACCCCGTAGAGGCGCCTGACCTTCTCCAGGAAGGCTATGCTCTTGACCCTCGCCGCGGCCTTCTGCATTCCGGTGACGTTCCGGTCCCACAAGAGGAGCGATGGGTCGTCGCGGGCGGCCTTCTCCGCCGCCCGTGTTATCCCGTCGGCCGTCTCCCGGGACACGTCGCAGGGCTCCAGATCCCGGTAGTACACGCATCCGTGGAAGTCGCCGGGGCCTATGAGATCGCGGTTCAGCACTGTCCGGCTCACCAGCCCCGAGACGGTGCTGTTCAATAGGCAGGTGGGTATGAGCCAGTCGTCCGTGCCCGGGGACATGTCCGCCTCCCCGCACAGATCCGAGAGCACCGCCAGATCCCCCCCGAAGCGCTGCCCCAGCGGCCCCTCGGACTCGGCCAGGGTCTTTTTGAGCTCGCGGGCGATGACCCCCTTGCCGGTCCACCCGTCCACGAAGACGGCGGACTCCGGGGGCCTGAGCGAGGCGACGAACTTGAGCGCGTTCAAATCCGCGCCTCGGTCCCTTATGACCGAAAAGGAAAAATGGACGGCGTCCCGGGAAAAGAGCCCGCAGAGGAGGCGGCACAGCACGACCCCGGCGGGCGTGCCGCTCCGGGCGATCGAAAGGAGCGTGAGCGGCCCGGGCTTTTTGGCCACTAGCGCCGCGAGCTTCACGAAATCGGAGGCGAGCCGCGGGAGGCCGCGGTCCATGGCGTCCGCGAACAGCTCCATGTAGAGGGGGTCGGGCGCTTCCTCCGGGCCTATCATCTCGCTGTAATGGCACTCGCCGGACTGGACGCGGCGCTCGCGCTCCTCTATTTCCAGGGGCGCCAGCTCCACTGGTTTGAGCAGGAACACCGCGTCCTCGGGCGCGTAGCTTCCGGAAAAAAGGGAGTATCGGGAGGCCGGGCTCACTTCGGCCCCCCCGCGCCGAGCTGGCTCGCGGAAGGGAACATCCGGAAGTCGCACAGCTCCAAAAACCCCAGATCGGAGGCGCTGTCGCCCAGGCCCAAGGCGAGCGTCTCGCCCCGCGGCCAGGGGAGGTGGCGGTCCATGAAACGGGCCACCGCCGGCCCCTTGTCCAGGAAGGGCGGGAGCACCGCCAGGTTGTTGCCGTTCATCCAAATCCTGGCCTCCCCCGCGAGTTCTGATTCCAGTTCGCTTTTCAAAAGCCCCAAAGCTCCCAGATCCCTCGACGGGGACTTCGCCACCATGTAGAAAACCGCCCCCATGTCCCCCACGAGCCGCGCCCGCGCGTCCGAACGGAGCTTGCCGGAAGCGCGGGCGCTGATTTCCAGCGCGCGCTCCAGCATGGGCGCGGCGTCCCTGGCCCGCGAGGCCGAGCCCTCCAGCCACTCCTCGTCCGCCTTGCCGTCCGGGCCCAGTATGAGCCCCCCGAAGTCGAGTATTGCCCCGTCCGTGAAGGGGAGCTTCACCCTCCTGAAGCTTTCAAGGTCGCGGGCCGTGGCCGGCACCACCGCGCCGGCCGCCTTCAGAGCCTTGAACAGTAGCTCCTGGCCCTCTGTCATGAAGGAGTTGCAGCTCCCGTCCCTGGCCTCGGCGGCTGGCACCGGCGTCCCCAGGGCGTTCCCGGAGCACTTGGGAAGCGTCTGGAAGAGGGATCCGTCCAGGTCGGCGAACACGCACAGCCCCGCCATCAGAGGAGGATCTCCCTGGCGCCCAGCCTGCCGGCTATGTCGAAGCCGGGCGGCGGCGAGGCTGTCTCGCGGCACACTACCGTATGGCCTTCGAAGGAAGCGGGGGCGTTGTAGAGGAAGTTGTCCAGCCCCTCGCCGAAGTCGTCTTCGAAGCGCCAGACGGAGCCGACGGGGCCCCCCGGCGCAATGGGCGTCCTCGTGGTCGACTGGAAAACCACGCGGCGGCCCTCTGAGGCGTACGCCGAGGCCAGGAGGAAAGGCTCGTGCAGGAACTCCCCCGTGCCTATGACGCGCACGGGATCGCCCGCCGGGAACGCGAGCGAGTCCATGGCGGCCCGCAGATCCGGCTTGCCCTCCCCCGGGAGGAGCCCCAGCCTCCCCCGCTCGCGCGGGACGGCCCCGCCCGCCGCGGGGCCCGCTCCCCGCGAGCGGAACCCCCCGGGCGGGAGCGGCTCCCCCGTCTTCTCGAAGGAGAACGTCCCCTCGAGAAGCGACACGCGGGAGAGCACGGCGGCAAGGGCCCCGGCCATCCCGGCCTCGGCTTCCGGGGAGAGGAACGAGGCGATGGAGGCCAAGGCCACCCTTTCGACGCCGCCGCCCGCGCGGCCGGCTGCGGCGGACCCGGCCTTGGCAATGAACTCCCGGGCGAGCCCCTTGAGGGTCTCGCCGGTGGTTATCTCGTCGTCCACGAGTATGAGCGTCCTCGCCCCGGCGAGGATCCTGGCCTTCTCGGGATCCCCCTCCGGGAAGAGGACCTCGTGCCCCCGCGCGTGGGAGTGCGGCTCGTCCGAAGCTAAGAAGGCCGGGCGGCCGGGGTTGTGCCGGGTAGTCTGCAGGAACAGGAGCCCGTCCGGCCCCTCAGCTTCCGCGTAGCGGTCGAAGATCCCCCGCCCGAGCCCCACCGCGGTCTCTGCCATGGCCACGAGGACGGCGGGCTTAGCGAATTTCAGCTTCCCGAGCCCCTCGGCGAGCGCGGAATGCACCGCTCCCATCGTCCCGGGGCTTACGGGCCAGTGCTTGCCGAGCACCTTGCTCACGAAGATGTAACCGCGCTTGGGGTTGTAGCGGCTCCCCACGCCGAATAGCCGGTCCCAACTGCAATCGGAGCGGTCAACTTTAAGCCTTAAGGTCCCGCAGGGGAGCTTGAAGACCGCTCCGCCAGGATCCGAGGCCGGCCCCGCCGCCTCGGCGGTCGTGGCTCCTCGCTGGCTAGCGGAAAGACGGGAGGGCGGGGGCAACTCTCGGCTCCATGGCGTCGCGGGCTCCTGTGGCGGCGTCGCGGATTCCGGGGACGCCGTCGCGGTTTTCGGGAGGGGTGGGGCGTCGGCCAGGACGGGGGGACGCCGCGGCGGGGCGCAAGCGGGCCCCTCCGGAAGCGGCGCCCCCAAGCCCGGCCAAGCGGTTCGGGGCGTCCCCGCGCAAGCGGCCTGGGTTCGCGCCGGGACGGTCCCGGAGCGGACCCGGGGAGGCGCCCCGGAGGGCCTCCCGTGCGCCCGGGAGGGGGCCCCGGGGGACTCGGCGCTGGGCAGGGGCAAGCCCGGGGGCGGCAAACGGCCCTCCCGCCGTGTCCGGGATTCATGATTCCGGAGGGCCGGCTTTACGCTACTGGCTAATCGCGGAAGCTTCCTGCGGCTTGTAACAGCCGGATTGGGAGCGGGGGAGCAATTTTCAGAAGCGGACGGAAAAAGCGCCAGGCTGAAACCAAGCAAGGCTTCGAGCGTCGGGACGGGAGGCGCAAGGCCCGGGAGACGGAAGGCGGAAAGCGCTGGGCGGAGGCTTCCCGGAGGCCGGAAAGGCCCTGGGCGGAAAGGCCCGGCAAGGGAAAGGTCTTAGGCGGAAAATGCGGGGTAATCGACACGGGCCGGCACGGGAGGCTTCCGCGCGGCCCCGAAGGAATCGGGCGCCGCGGGGCTTTGCCGCGTCAGGCCGTCGGCATTCCCTTATGGCGCGCGCTCCGCCGCGCGAGGCCTTAGGGCTCCCCGAAAGGCCATTAATGGATGGTGGGGGGCTTCCCGGTCTGGCGGGGGGAAGCCCCCCCCTCCCGGACCCTCCCCGGGTCTTCGCCGACGCCCCTCTCCTGGGCGGCCCAGTCCTGGTCGGGCCAGCCGTCGCCATCCCGGGACGGCTGGCCGTCACCCTCCTGGGAGGGCCAGCCGTCTTCTTCCCTGGGCGCGGACTTGCGGAGGACTTCCAGGATCTCCCTGGCCTGCTCGGGGCTGAGCTCTGCCCCGGAGCCCTGCTGCTCGCGGCGATCCCGGAGGGAGAGGGCCTCCCAGAGGCTTTCGGCGTCGAAATGCCTGAAGACCCCCTCGATGCCTTCGGCGAAGCCCTGGCCGTTCAAATACAGCCTCCACTCCCCTGACTTGCGGTAGATCTCGGCCAGCATCACGGCCTTCTCCTGGCCGAAGTCGTGGCCCGACATAACGTATCGGGCCAGCTCGGCGCCGCCCGCCTTGACCCGCAAATGCCCGTAGGTGAGCTGGTTCATGGCGCCGGGCCCGCCCACGTAGGCCACGACGACGATCCTCTCCACCTCCGGGGCCACGCTCGCCAGGGTAAGCTCGAAGTCGTGGCCGTCGTCCCGCGAGGCCCCCATGAACCTCACGGCCGCGCCGGGGGAGCACCTGTTTTCCTCGTAGACGAGCCAGCGGCCGTCCGCCAAGGACCCCCGCGCGTCCAGGCAGAAGCATGCCGCCCCTATCTCGCCGGGGCCGGACAGGTCCATGGTGACGCCAACGTCGAAGACGGGCTCCCTGGTTATGTCGCTTATTTTTAACCTCTGGCCTTTAATCATCCCAGGCCGCCTCGGGCCCGCGCGGGGCCTAACCGGGGCCTCTCCCGGCCCCGCCACCCCGGACGCCGAAGCGCGCCGGGCAACTCGCTGTCGGGGAAGTTTAGCGCCTTTGCGGGATCTAGTCAACGGACGCCGGAAGCCGGACGCAGGAGGCAGGAGGCCGGAGGCCCGGAAAAGTCAAAGAATCCCCCCCGGATAAATTGACGTGTTGATCGCGGGGCTCGGTCCTGCTAAAATCACAAAAATGTTAATAATGCGGTTTTAAAAACCGGTCCACCAAAAACCCGCCAGGTTAACGCCTCGACAGCCCTTCGGGCCCCCGGCCGCGCCAGGCCCGTCGGCCTCGGCCCCGGGCAAGGCCGCCGCCGCCTCGGCGCCGCCCCCTGAACCGCCAGGCTCAAGGGGGGGGGCCCTAAACCCTCTCCGAATTCCCAAACCGTTCGCAAATACCGGGAGGCTATCCAAACATGAGCGAAGATCCCAAACTGACCAAACTGAAGAGCGAAGCCGAAGCCACCTTGAAAGAGGCCGAGAAGCTAGCGGCCCAGCTCAAGGAGGCCCAGGCCAAGGCCGACGCCGCCAAGTCGGCGCTGGCAGCCGCGGAAAAGGCGCCCCCGGCCGCGGCGCCGCCGAAGCCGGCCGCCAAGGCCGGGGCGGCCCCCTCCGGCGACCCCGTGACCATAAAGATGCTGGAGCTGGCCAAGGAGCAGGGCCGCTCCACCATCTTCGACCGCGCGGCCAAGATGAAGCCCTGCAACATCGGCACCGAGGGCATCTGTTGCAAGATCTGCGCCCAGGGCCCCTGCCGCCTTCCGCTCACCAAGGGCATCAAGGACGGCTCGGAGCCCGACACCCGCATAGGGCTGTGCGGCGCCACCCCCGAGACCGTCGTGGCCAGGAACCTAGTCCGCATGGTCTCCGCCGGGGCCTCGGCGCACGCCGACCACGGGCTGGTGCTCGTGGAGACCCTGGCAGACCTCGCCGAGGGAGCCGCCCCGGACTATAAGATAAAGGACGAGGACAAGCTCCGCGAGATAGCCAGGAAGCTCCGCGTCCTGGACGCCCCCTCCGACGTCGCGGGGCTCGCCAAGGCGGTGGCCGACAAGGCCTTCGCGGAGTTCGGCCGCCAGCACGGCGAGCCCAGCTACCTCAAGGAGGCCCCCGAGGCGGTCTACGAACGCTGGACCATGCGCGGCGTGAAGCCCAGGGGCGTCAACCGCGAGGCGGTCGAGATCATGCACCGGACCCACATGGGCGTGGACCAGGACTACGAGAACCTGCTCTTCCAGGGCGTCCGCTGCGCCTTGGCCGACGGCTGGGCCGCATCCTCCATAGCCACCGACATCCAGGACGCCTTCTTCGGCTCCCCCGAGCCCGCGAGTTCCGAGATTAACCTCGGGACGCTTTCCGCCGAAGCCGTGAACGTGGTCGTGAACGGCAACTACCCCCAGGTCGCCGAGAAGCTCATAGAGCTCGCCGAGACCCAGGAGCTCAAGGACTACGCCAAGGC
This sequence comes from Deltaproteobacteria bacterium, assembly GCA_031267005.1. Lineage (GTDB taxonomy): Bacteria > Desulfobacterota > Desulfarculia > Adiutricales > Adiutricaceae > JAIRZX01. The sequence continues at coordinate 8,453 of JAIRZX010000033.1, read as the reverse complement.
CGCGGGCGCGGCGGGCGGCTTCAATATAACCGGCGCCTGCTCGACCGCGAGCGAGCTCGCGGAGCGCCACGGCGTCGCCGGCTCCGCGGACTACCTCCAGCAGGAGCTCGCGGTGGTGACCGGGGCGGTCGAGGCCCTGGTGGTGGACAGCCAGTGCGCCATGGAGGCCTTGGGCCTCCTGTGCGACTGCTACCACACCAAGCTCATAACCACGAGCCCCAAGGCCCGCATCGAGTCCGGCAAGGCAGAGGCCCTGAAGGTCGACAGCGCCAACATAGGCGAGAAGGCCAAGGAGATCCTGAAGCTCGCGGCGGACAACTTCAAGAACCGCTCGAAGGCCAACATCCCGGCCGAGAAGGACACGATCCTCGCCGGCTACTCCGTCGCCTCCCTGGGCAAGGCCCTGAAGTCCAACGGCAAGGGCCCCCTGGCCCCGCTCGCCGACGCGCTGGCCGGCGGCGCGATCAAGGGCGTCGTGGGACTCCTGGGCTGCAACAACGTCCGGGTCGCCCCCGGCCCCAGCGGCCTGGACCCCCACGTGGAGATAGCCCAGGAGCTCATCAAGAACGACCTGCTGATCTTCACCACCGGCTGCACCGCCATGGCCCTGGGCCGCGCGGGGCTCCTGAACGCCGACGCCGCCTCCAAGGCCGGGCCGGCCCTCGCGAAGTTCTGCAAGGACACGGGCCTGCCCCCGGTCATCCACCTGGGCTCCTGCGTCGACAACTCCAGGCTCCTGCACGTCCTGGGCGGCCTCGCCAAGGCCGGCCCCCTGGGGGCCGACATAAAGGGGCTCCCGGCGGCCGTCGCCATCCCGGGATGGACCAACGAGCAGATAGTCTCCTCGGCCTTCTGCTTCGCGGCCTCCGGCGTGGACGTCTTCCTGGGCTTCACGCTCCCCATCCAGGGCGTGCCCTCGGTCGTCAAGTACTTCGAGGACGTCTTCTCCGAGCGCTACGGCGGCAGGATCACCCACGAGCCCGACCCGGCCGCCCAGGCGGCCAAGATCTCCCAGCTCGTCGCCGACAAGCGCAAGGCCTTGAGCCTCAAGTAGCGCGGAACCCCCAAACAAGCCCGGGGCCGGAACGCCGCCGGGCTTATCCCGAGACTCCCGCTTGAAGAAAGCCGGGCCAGCTTCCTTATACGGACGCGGGCCCGGCTTTCGTTTTCGGCGCCCGAAGGCCCCGCGGCGGCGCGGGCAAGCCGTTGCCCGTTTTCCACGCAGCGCTTCCCGTAAGCCCGGCCGCGTCCGGTTCGCGCCCTGCTTTCCCCCGGATAAGCGCCCTCGGCGTCCAGGCCGTCCGGCTCCAGCCCCGTGCCCCCGACCGAACGGCCGCAAAGCGCGCAATCCTTCGGCGACGGGCCCCCGCTCGCGAAAAGGGCCTAAACGCGCTTGCCCCGGGCCGGCCGGAGCCGTGCAGCCGCCGAAGGGCTCTGGGAATGTCGGGCGGCATGGACCTGCGGCGTTTCCTCAATAAACGGCGCTGGCGAAAGCGGAAAACAGAAGGACCGCCCAGTCGGGCCCCCGAGGCCCTCCCGAGGCGTAGACGGCGTTGCCCGCCCCGCATCCGGCCCCGCAACTTCGGTGGCCGGGACAAGAGGGTCCTGTCCCTTGCCGTGTCCGCCCGAGGCGGCCTTCCCCCGCCCGGTCCGCGTCAGGTCAGCTCAGCTCAACTCAGCTCAACTCAACTCAACTCAACTCAACTCAACTCAGCTCAGCTCAGGCCAGCTCAGGCCAGCTCAGGCCAGGTCAGGTCAGGTCAGCGTCTGCGGAAAGCGGTGGCTCCGCCCCGGCCTGGGGAAAGGAGCTGGCCACAGTCCGCATAGCCTGCGTCCGTCGCCCGGATGCCCGTAGCGGTTTTCACGCCGATGGCTCTTCAGGCAATCCAGATCCCGCCTGGAGGAAAGCTCAAGCCAGCTTCCAGAAGCCGTCCGGGAACTTCGCTGCAATCTCCTCGTCATTTCGAAAGGCGCAACGATTCTGAATTTGCGGGATTCACTGACCGGTTCCTTGTCAAATTTTCGTTTGCGGGGACATCAGAACGGCAGAGTTTGCGGAACGGCGTCCCCGTCTCAAGGCGTTTCCTTCGGGACTGGCATCTGAATAGTCCTTGATTTCCAATCAACCTTAAAGAACCTGAACATGCTGTGCCCCCAGCCGTGGACCGCGACCGCGCAGACGCGGGTCTCGCCTTCCAAATAGAACGGGCGGACATAGTTTCTGGCGAGCACCTGGCTCGCGGCCTCGGCGATGCCGTCCTCAAGGCTCTGCCTCACCGGTTCGGAAAGCTCCGGGAATCCGGGCAGCACGCTTCCCGGCGAGGGTGATTCATGAAACGCGGGCGCGTCATCGGTACTTACGGCGGCAGCGCGTTTAATTTCTATGACAATCTGGAAGCGTGACGCTGGTGAAGAATAGAGAATATCAGCTCTACCTTCGCCAACGTACTGTTCGAGACGGGCACTATATCCTCTAACGTTTAAGAGTGTGAACAGGAGGAACTGATACGTATACTCGTTTGGGTTATGCAGGGCCAGAGCGGCTTTTCCAAGCAATGACGAAAAGAGCCTGGCGCATTCGTCCGCATCCGACGCTTCGAACGCTTCGATAAATGCCGTGTATTGTTCGCTGATAGCTCCTTTGATTCCTGGAAAAGGCGATTCAGATTGTCCGAAATCCTTGGCGAGAGCATATGCTATCTCATTGTTTGGGCATTTCAGGATATAATCCATTATTCTGAATTTGATTTCTATTCTGTCTATTGTAGCGTACCCTGCCTGAAAAAGGAAAGACTCGGTATTTAGGCCAGTCAGATCGCCTATAGGGTCTAAGGAGCGTGCTCGAAGATTATTTATAAACAAATCGTTATAAATTTTAGTATTGCATCTGAACTTGAAAGAGGCAATAGAAGTGCCTGAATTATACCAATAATGGTCAAATTTCTGTTTCCAAAGGCAATTTATAATGGAAAATGGGTTGTATATTTTAATTTTGCCGTCCCATGAGTATCCATCGTACCAGAATTTAAGTTCATCCATAAAAGTTTGATCGGTTGAATTCTGCGGGAGCGTATTATTGCCACTCAATTGAGGCAGAGCTGCAAGTATATGGCAATGAAAATTTGATGATATCTCTTCATCGGTAAATCCGCATATTGAAGAATAATGCGGATCCATAGATATATCTACAACGCTGTTCATTCCGGAGAACATGGAAAGACCTGATAATTTGGTTATTCCGGTTATGAACGTGAAGCGCAACTTTTTGCGGCAGTCTTTTATCGTGCTGTAGAAGACGCGAAGCATAGACCGGATTTTTTCAGCTTTTCCGGGATTATCGAGACAGTTAAGGAGAGGGAAGTCATACTCGTCTATGAGAAGGACGACATTCGCTGACACTGGCTCAATGCCAGGCAAGGTATTCGGAAGTACGGCAGGCGAGTGCTTTTTTGACAGCGCTGAAATAATAGCATCTATGTCCGAGACTGTTCTTGCGGGCGGAATATCAAGGTTGTGCGACATGGCTATGTCGTCCAATGTGCTCAATAATTTTCCCCTGAAAATTTTGGGGTTTGACTCGAAACGGCTGAATGACATCCTGATAACAGGATACGGTTCCCAGACGTATCCGGATCCTTCCTTTCCTATATGGAAGCTGCTGAACGGCTTTCGGTCGCCCTGAGCAATGTTCTGGATTGTGTCCAGCAACAGGGTCTTGCCGAACCTTCTCGGCCTTGAAAGGAAAAACGTGCGGATGGGGCTACTGTTCAGGAGATCGCGGATCAGATCGGTCTTGTCGACCAGCACGGCGTTGGAGCTGATGAAATCCTGAAAATCCGCCGAATCGGGCAAAAGCCGCTTCAACGGCTCTTCTCCAGTCACGGGGGTATAACTATTTGCCATTGTCTGGTACCTCACTGCGGCCTTCCAGGCTGACTGACCTGCCACATCATTCATTTACTTAAATATCAAATCCCGACCCGCCTGTCAACCGGTCATGACGAGCGCGGTCCAATTTTCCAGAACCCATCATGTGTTTTAACTGTTAAATATCAATTTTCGAAAATTAATGATAAATTTATAATTGCATTACATTTCAGAAATTCACTGTACATATTACCATTGTTGGTAAATATTAGAATAATATCCAAGATATGACTCTGCCATATATGAATTTAATACCCGTCATTTTCTAATATTTTGATTCAAAGGCTATATTAGGGTATCCGTTCACGGGAGTAACGGGCAACCCACCCGCTCGAAAGAATCCAGGCGCCGGCGGGGAAGATGGCCAACCTGGCATTGAGGGATAGCTGAAGAAGCTTTATGGGGTTAACTGGCCTGTCCCTGGCGCGCACGGAGCAATTTGGGAGCTCGCTGTCCGGTAGCCCGGAATTTCCATTCCCCCCACATCGTAAACGGTTATCTCGCTTTATTTAACTCACGCACAGCCTTTTTACATCATTTCATTCTGCCTGGCCTCCGACTCCTTCCCCCGTTTCCAATAAGAGAGCCCGCTTCCCGCAAAAAATGCTCTGCCCCCGTTGCCAGAACGCGGCATTTCATGGGCCAGGACGCGCTTGCAGCCTAGGATGACGGAGCTTTTCGGCAGTTTCGGATTATACCTTTTTTCGACTTGCCAAAAGACAGAGAGCATCCTTGGCTTCAGGGGAAAATATAGTTCCGGGAAAACCCGCAAACTAAAGCTCTGTCCAAAAAATCCTTAGTCCTCCCGCCGGATGCTTTAGCCCCGGCTCCATTAAATCCCTTTTCCGTACGCCTTTCGCTTCAGCGGACTTGCATGCCCCCTAGACGTTCTGCATCCAGCTTAACGAAAAGCCGCGTGAGCCAGTCCTGGGACAGTCCCAGTATCTCGTATGACAAAAACAAAATTTTAATTCAATTATATTGCACTATTTGATTCCCAGACGACCTTCCTAAACTTGACCATCACGTCTGACATTCCGTAAATTGCCACTGCCCCGGCATACACTTCAGCATTTCCGCCAATGAACTTCTTGACATAATTTTTTTCCTCGATTTGCTTGAAGGCCATGTCAATATTCTTTGCGAGCCTTCCGAGCACATATTCACTTTTCTTGCCGACGACAATATTTCCGTCGCTGTCCCTGGCGTCAGCCAGGGAGGCCACTGACGGCGCCTCCTGATCCGCGTCGGCTTTCTCGTGCTTTATCTCTATGATTACCCAGTCGTCATTCAGCGTCTGGACGGCCAGATCTGCCCTGCCGATGTCAGAGAACTGCTCGGGGAAGGACCACTTGTTGCCGAACTCTAAGAGAAGTTGCAACAGTGACTGGAAAAAAAACTCGTTGCGGATTCCGGTGCCGCGCTGGACGATGCCGCCAAAGATAGAAGTCAAAAGCTGTTCGCATTTTTCCTCGTCGCGTGCTCCGAAGGCATCTAGGAACTGCAGGTATTTCTGGTTCAGGTATGACAGCGGATCGTCTGTTCCCGGCGGTATCATCATGCGTCCCAGCATCTCAAGCCGTATCGAGTCCATCACCTCGTTGTTCGGAATCTTCAGATGGTATTCTTTCCTTTTTCCAGATCCGGTTATTTCTCGTACGGTCAAGTAACCTGCCTGCATGAGGACCACCGTAGAGTTCATGTCCCTCATATCCATTAGAGGGTACTCATTAATAAAATGACAAGTTCTTGTCAAAGATCTTAAAATAATCAGTATCGTTGCGTCAGATATTACTCGTAAGCAGGGGAGCGCCAGAATTATGCCAAAAATTTTAGACTGTCTTATTACTGAAAAAATTCATCACTGAAAAAGGATTGAGGACCCGTGAATCTCCGTCCCATGAGTAGCCGTCGTACCACTTCAGCAGGGATTCGACGAGATCATCCTTGGTGGAGTCCTGGCTAATTTCCGAATTTAACTTGAGCCCAGCAAGAGCAGGTTCAAGATGTTGAGCGAATGCCGACTCTATTTCCTCTCTGGTAAATCCGCAGATCGCGGCATAATCCTTGTTGAGGGAGATATCGTGCATGTTGTTCATTCCGGAGAACACGGAGAGCTGCCTGAACTTCGTGACGCCAGTTACGAGCACGAAACGAAGAAAGTTCGCGCATCCCTTTATGCTCGAATAGAACGCATGAAGCGCGAGTCTTATCTCCTCCTGCCCTTCCGGTTTGCCGATGTTATGTATCAGGGGAAAGTCGTACTCGTCTATGAGAAGAACGACGTTCCCGGCTTCCGAGAGCTTCAACCCTGTCCAATCTCCCGAAACGGACGGCTTAATTCGCCTGGCGTAGCGTCTGGTCAACCTGTTGACGAGTTCCATAACGGCACCGGACGGGTGGGAGGACTTGAGGGAGATGTGGTTATTTGTCTTGGCGGATTCCTTGAGGATCTGAAGGAGGCTTTCCTCAAACAGTGCCGGTTCCGGGCTCGTGTTGTTCATCGAAAGCCTGATCACCGGGAACGCGTCCCACTTGTCCCCGATCCGCCTCTCTATCTCCAGGCCAGCGAAGAGTTCCTTCCTGCCCTCGAATATCCTCTGGATCGTGTCCATCAGGAGGGTCTTCCCGAACCTCCTGGGCCTTGCGAGAAATTTGGGGACGGAACCGTTGGGTCCGCAAATGAGTTCGTAAATCAAGCCGGTCTTGTCAACGTAGACTCCGTTGTGGCCGATGAGTCTCAGGAAGCTCTCCTCTCCCACGCATAACGCGGAATTTACCTTGTCTGTATTTGTCATGCCGCCTCGCCGCCGTTCTCAAAGCCCTGGTCCGTGCCCCTCGGAGCCGCCATGCTCGTGCAAACATCGCCGTAACTCTGGTTATCTCAAAATTGTTGCCTCTTCTTCTCAATTCTGAATGAACTGCACGCTTTCATGCCTTTTCCTCTGATTGAACCTGTTAATCTCGGGGCGCCCTTCCGTCTCGGGCGTCCGGAGAGCCCGCGGGACCGACTGGCGCTCAACCGCGAGCCTCCCTCGATTCGAACGGCTGGACACCCGACGCGAACCCGGGCGGACGTCCGGCGGATCCCGCTCCCCCCCGCGGCCGACAGCGTTCTCGGATACGCCGCGACGCTTCCCGGCCTTTCCTTTTGGCGAGTTCTGTGCGGCCTCGGGCAACGGCTTACCGGAGGCGCGGACGGTCGCAAGGCCTCTCGGGACGCGTCCGGTGCCCCGCCACGGGAATCATCCGGTGAAACTCCATGCCGAGCTGGCAAACCGAAATATTGTACCGCGCCAGGGTAACCCTGGCAAGGAGGGGGCCGGAACCGCCGGGGTCCGGCATTCGCCCGTAACCGGCCCGGGCTCCGTTCGGGAACGTCCCCTCTCTTCGTGGCCCCGTGGGCGAAACTGTTTCCATGGAGGGACGGAGCGCCCTACGGACCCTCGCCGTCCGACGGGGCAAACCGGCCCCGTCCCGCCTCCAAATCCCGGCAGAAGCCCAACACCCGTCATCCGTTTCCGCCGCGGCGCGCCCTTCGACGTCCCCGGCTCCCGCCGGCCGAGCCCCTCCTGCGGATGCCCGCGCCATTCAAACGTTCCAGCGGCGGCCAGCTGCCCCGCTTAATGCCCGCTTCATGCCCGCTTCATTCCCGACATGCCCTAATTCCAATAATTGTTCAAGATTTCAAAAAAACTATACATTTCTATCATCTATGATATTAAAAATTTATTATCTGGATATATCAATTTTTGAAATCTTGAAAAATTATTGGAATAAGACGGAAAAGGTGGCTCTCCGGAAGCGTTTAGGCGCCGTCCCGGGCCTGATTCCCCGCGCGCCCGCGCAACATTAACCGGTGAATGGCAACGGAGGCGCCCCGGCTTCCTTCGGGTTTCCCGCAGCCAGCTGGTTTCCCGCGGCCGGCAACGCGGCGTCTTCAGGCGCCGCTCGAATTCAAGGCGCGCCTGGCGCGCCAGCGCGAGCCCCGGCCCCAGGCGGGCGCGGGAACCGGCCTCGCCCGAAGCCCCTGAAAGCGAAAACCCGCCGACCCCAGCTTCCAGGCGGGGTTGACGGGCCAGGCCGATGTCTGCGGCGACATGGGGGAAAAGCTGGTGCGCCATGAAGGACTCGAACCTTCAGCCTAATGATTAAGAGTCATTTGCTCTACCAATTGAGCTAATGGCGCACACAGGACGCAAGGCCTACCCAGTGGGAGTCGGCTTAAAAGGCAAGTGGCAATATACAATCCCTCCCCCCCTTTGTCAAGGATTTCCGGCACGTTCGAGCAGAAGGGATCCCGCCCCTCAGACGGAGAACCTGTGTCCGCCTTGGCTGCCCGAGTGACGCCGAGCTCCTAGCTCTGCCCAGAAGTCGGTTTCCGGGGGCCAGGGGCCGGGCTGGTTCCTCCCTTGCATCGCTATCTCCCTGTCCCCCCGCCATCGCCCTCCCTCCAGGAGCCTGCCTTCCGCCTGGAGGCGGGCGTGCAACCGGCCCCGCCTTTCCTGGAACTCGAAATTATGCGA
>JAIRZX010000436.1 GCA_031267005.1 Deltaproteobacteria bacterium | reverse complement strand
GTCCCTCCTGAATTGAAGCCGACCCGGAGGTCAGTCCCGTGCGGCCGCGCTGGCGCCGCATCCTTTAACCCTGTCAAGGCGGGATCGGCCAGCCGGCTACCCTTTCCCGACTCCTGTTTCCTGCCCGTAAGCCTTATATTTTAGTTTCGCCTTCTCCGTCCGGGGGCGTCCCTGGACGGATTCCCGCCCAGAAGGACCACAGGCGGGAAACGTTCTGGCCCTGGGTTTCCAGTGGCCAGGGCTGTTTGCCTCGCGAGACCGGGGGACGAACCCCCCAGGCAGCCCCAGACCTGGCCCGGGCCTTACGGCCCCGGGCCGCGGAGTAACAACTAAAATGAAAAGAAGGACTTTCCTGAAGAACATGGCGGTCGGAGCGGCCGCAGTAGCCGCCGGCTCCGCCATCGGCGGCGCCGGATCCGCGTACGCCCAGGAGGCCCAGTTTCCGGACCTCGTGGCCGTGCGCGGAACCGAGCTCACCGCCATGTTCGACCGGGCCCTGGAGGCCCTGGGCGGCCTCGGGAAGTACGTGAAGAGCGGCCAGACTATAGTGGTGAAGCCCAACATGGGCTGGGCCGTCGGCCCCGAGCTCTGCGCCAACACCAACCCCGCGCTGGTGGCCCACATCGTGAAGAACGCCCTGAACCTGGGAGCCAAGAAGGTGGTGGTCTTCGACAACACCTGCGACAACTGGGCCGCCGCCTACAGGGATTCCGGGTTGGAGGCCGCCGCCAAGGAGGCCGGGGCCACCGTGGCCCCGGCCCACGAGTCCGGCTACTTCCAGGAGGTCGAGCTCCCCGGCGGCCAGTACATCACGGGCACCCAGCTCCACGAGGCCTACCTTGAGGCCGACGCGGTCATAAACGTCCCCGTCCTGAAGCACCACGGGGGCGCCAGGATGACCGCCGCCATGAAGAACCTCATGGGCGCCATCTGGGCGCGGGGGCCACTCCACCGCAACGGCATAGACGAGTGCCTCCCGGACCTGCTCCTTTACAAGAAGCCCGTATTAAACGTCGTCGAGGCGGCGAGGGTCATGATTTCCGGCGGGCCCCGCGGGCGCGGGGACTCCCGCTACCTCTCCAGCCAGATGCTCTTGGCCTCCGAAGACGCCGTAGCCGTGGACTCCGCCTGCGCCTCCATTTTCTCCTCGGCGGGGCTCCCCGTCCCCACGTACATTTCCCTCGCCGAAAAGAGGGGCATAGGCAAAGCCGACCTGAACGCCTTGAACGTCCAGCGCCTGACAGCCTAGCCCTGGGGCTGAACGGCGTCCCAGGCGGGGCTTCTAGAAAGCCCCGGCCCTCCGGCGAACCCGGCGCCGTTCTGGCGCGGGTCCGGCCGCAGACGCTTACTGCGGGCTTTGAGCCCGTCAGGCCGCGCTTCCTCCGCCCCGGGGCCGCGCCGAAACGTTTTAGCGCCTGTGCGTCCCCATCCGATCCCTTCGTCTTCGGAAAGCTTGGCGGCAGGGCTAAAGCTTGGCGGCAGGGCTTCAGCGTCGCGGAGTCGGCTTCGGCGCAGCCTCGCCGGGCCTTCCCGGAGCGGCGCCATTTCCTTTTCGGGCCTTCTCGGAGGGAGCGGCGCCATTGCCTCGCCGAAGCGTCGCTGCCCCGCGTCCCTCGCCAGGAGCGCCGTTTCGCCGCAAGCCTAATCGAGCGCCCGGAAGTCGCTTGGGTGGTGCTTCCCTATGAAACGGAAACGGCAGCGAACTGCGGCGGGACGTGAAAGTCTTTCTTCGTGTTAAACGCGCAACTCATTGATTTTACCGCTTCGGGGGCGCCAAGGCATGGACTTGAGACTTTTTAGTCCCGGCTCCCTCCTTTGGGCCAAAACAAGAACCCGCAGCCGGGTCTTTGGCTTGCGGCGCCCCGCATGGCCTGAGCTGGCTTATCCTCGCTGATTTTCCTTTTCCGCGCGCCCGTATCGGCAGGGCGCCCGGATCGGCCCCCTTCCGCCAAATGACGCGCCCGGCATCCCGGTACGGGCAGAAACCCCTGACATGTTCAAGAAAAAGGCCTTCCGCCTGAAGTTCGCGAGGAGGTCTCTGGCCACGGCCGCGCTCGCGTTTTTCTTGCTGGCCTTCATGTACCCGGATAAGCTGGGAGGGCCGCTCTCCGTTCTGGCGAAGCTCCAGTTCGGGCAGGTCGCCGCCGCGCTCGTTAGCGCCGGGGCGCTTTACGCGTTGTTGCTGTTCGCCCTTTACGCTGCACTGACGGCGCTCTTCGGGCGCTTCTTCTGTTCTTTCATGTGCCCGCTGGGCGCGGCGCTGGACCTCGCGGGGGCTTTGCGCAAGCTCGCCCGGCCCCGCAGCTACTCCTTCAAGCCGTTCTCGCCGCGGATGGCGGCCGTGCCGCTGGCGGCGTTAGCGCTGTTCTGGCTGGGGGCGACGCTCCCCTTCGGGCTGCTCGAGCCTTACAGCCTGCTGGCCTCCAGGAGCCTCGTCTGGGACGGGCCGCCCGTCTTGCTCCTGGCCGTCCTGGCCTCGGGGTACTTCTTCGGGCGCTGGTTTTGCAATTGCCTTTGCCCGACCGGGTTCCTGCTGTCCCTGTTCGCGCGCCTCTCTCCCAGGAGGCTCGCGATGACAGGAAAGTGCGTCGGCTGCGGGCGCTGCGGGAAGGCGTGCCCGGCCTCCTGCGCCGACCCCGAGGGCAGGACAATCGATTACGGGCGGTGCGTGCTGTGCCTGGAATGCCTTTCCGCCTGCCCCAACGGCTCGCTCAAGTATATCCGCGCGGAGAGTTCCCCCGAGCCCGGGCCGGTACGCCGGGCCTTTCTCAAGAAGGCCGGGTTGGGGGCTCTGGCGGGATGCGCCTTCGCCACTCCCGAGGCTCCGCGCGGGTCCGGCCTTCCGGACTTCGCGCCCGACGCCCGCCCGGTGCTGCCTCCGGGGGCCTTGTCCCTCGCCAGGCTGAACGCCCACTGCACTCTGTGCCACACCTGCGTGCGCGTCTGCCCCAACCACGCCATAGTCCCCAGCCCGGGCGGCGGCCCCCTGCTGCTGGCCAAGCCTCTGGTGGACGCCTACGCGGGCTTTTGCCAGTACGACTGCGTGGAGTGCGCGAAGGCCTGCCCGGCCGGGGCTTTGGTGGACGTTACGGTGGAGCAGAAGCACGTGATGCGGCTGGGGGTCGTGCGCTTGGACCTGCCGGAGTGCATTGTGGTCAAGAACGGCACCAGTTGCGGGGCCTGCGCGGAGCTCTGCCCGACCGGGGCGGTGGACATGATGCCCGGCCCCTCGGGACGCGTCGAGCCCACGCTGGACACTGCCCTTTGCATAGGCTGCGGGGCCTGCCAGAACGTCTGCCCCGTGAGGCCGGTCGCCCCGATCCAGGTCTCGGGGCTCCCTTACCAGGACTTTT
>JAIRZX010000525.1 GCA_031267005.1 Deltaproteobacteria bacterium | reverse complement strand
CCGCACCGCAGCGCTCGAGCCCCCGCGGGGGGCGGGGCGGGGGCGCCCCCGCCCCCCCCCGCAGTTAGTCGACAGCAACCAACATGCGAGCCGATACTAAGGTCAAAGCATAGGCAGTGACTGTCTAGCTCTCCTGGCCAGGTCCGTGAACGGATACATGGTTAAAATCTAGTTTTTATATTGATTTTGAATATTTATGGATGTTTTGATCTGTTTAAATTATTCGGTAGTAATAACAAATTATGGGATTTCAGGTTATGGATAAAATACTCTTAAGCATACTGTCACCATTTTTGTTACTTTGATTTTTTTACAAAGCTCGACGATCTCAAATCTCCGAAGAGCCATAATTCATATATATATAAATCGAATAACGCTATTAGGGTTTAAAGTTCATTTCAAAACTTAGGCCCCCCCTAAAATAAATTAAGCATTCCGTTTAAGAAAATCGGTTATAGCCTCGGTAAAAGGCACCGCTCAAACCGCCATGCCGAAAATCTGAAACTTGACGCGTCCCTAAGCGTCTTCCAGAGCCCCTCGCCAGTCCTCTCCGGTCACAATCTTGCCAAGTTCCCCGGCCTGTGCTAGCCTCAAAAACAGACGCGCAGGGCCGTTCAGGCCCGCCGCCGCAACAGCGCCACGGGCGACGAAAGGGCCTCCTACCATGCAGGTAAACACCGCCGACAAAGGAGACTACACCCTGATGACCGTCTCGGGACGGATGGACGCCACTAGCTCACCCCTCTTCGACGAAGCGGCAAAGGCCCTCGGGGCCAGCCCGCCCAATCACGTGCTTGTGGATCTTCGCAGGCTAGTATTCGTCAGTTCTTCTGGTTTGAGGAGTTTCCTGGCTCTCGCCAAGTCGGTCCAAAAAGCGGGCAACAAGACAGCCTTCTGCTCCCTTTCGAGCATGGCCGAGGATGTCTTCAAGATCGCCGGCTTCATGTCCATTTTAAAGATTTACCCCGACGAGGCTTCTGCCGCCGCCGGCTTCAAAGCCGATACCTGAGCCCGTCCCGGGGTTCCCTATATCCCCCGCGTTCCCGTCTTGGCCGCGTTAACGCCACAGACCCGCGCCGTCTTTCCCCCCGACTTAGCCTTCCGGGCGCGACGGCCCCCGGACGGCGGGGCAACCGCCCTCGGTTAAGCCCGAAACAACCTGGCGGATTTCCATAACCTCAAACCGGCCCTTGCCTCCCGCCCCCTATACGGGGGTTTGCTTTTCCCCTTTCCAGACCAACAATCGCTTCCCCCCGGCCCTCCAGCCAGAATCTTCCTCTGATGGCAGCCCCCCACCCGTTTTGCTTTCCCGCCCCGCTCAAAACCTCCCTCATGCGGGAAGCCCTGAGCGAGGCGGCGAAGGCCGCCCTGGAAGGCGAGGTCCCGGCCGGGGCGGTCGTCGCCCGGCTGGACGGGACGATCGTCGCCCGTGGCCGCAACCGGGTGATCTCGCTCTCGGATCCCACGGCGCATGCCGAGATCCTGGCTATCCGAGAAGCGTCAAGCCTGGAAAGAAACTACCGCCTTGATGGACTGGTCCTCGCCTCGACCTTGGAGCCATGCGCAATGTGCCTGTCCGCTAGCCTCCACGCGAGGCTCAAGGCCGTGCTCTACGGAGCGCCCGAACCCAAGTGGGGCGCCGCCGGGAGCCTGCTCGATCTGAACTCCGTCCGCGGGATGAACCACCGTTTGGAGCTGCTGGAAGGCGGCATCCTCCTCGACGAGTGCTCAGACCTAATAAAGAGTTTCTTCCGGGAGAAAAGAAGGGGGCCCGGAAACGCGCGGCGCGGGTTCCCCTGCGGAACCCTGAAACGAGGATAGCATTCGGCCCGGCGATTGAGCCGCCCGCGGCTTCGGGCGGACGCTCCCCTTCCGGGGCGCCTTGACCGAAGGGTCATGACGGCGCTCCGGATGCCGTCCGTTCCCGCCCCTTCCCGCTTCCCTCCATGTCCCGGAGCGCCTGCGACGGCGGTTCCCCGAACCTTCACCCACGTTTCCGCATGCTCCGCGAAGGGCTCATGCCCCACTGAACCCCATCGAGCCTATGCCTTTTCCCCCACCCGAGCCCCCCCCGAAAGCGGCTAAACGCCTCCTTAAGCCGCTTCCGGACGGATCTTCCCCCCCCCCCGTCCGGAATTCTCCATCCCCCATATGAGGAAAGGCCCCGAAACTATGATCAAGACGGAACGGCTCAAGGAGTTGAGCCCGGCCAGGCGCGCCGAGATACTTGCCCGGAGCACCGCCTCGTTCGAGGAGACGATGGAGGCCACGCGCGCCATCCTGAGGCGCCTTAAGGAGGATCCGGAAAAGGAGCTCTTAAGGGAGTACGGCCCTTTGAAGCCAGGCCTGAAGCTCTCGGACTTCAGGGCGGGAGATGACGAAATCGCGTGCGCCTTCGGAAGGACGGATCCCGGGCTCATCGTGGCGCTCAAGGCCGCCTCGGCCAACATCCTCCGCTTCCACGAGCGCCAGCTCGGCGAAAGGCGATGGACCTTCGAGGCCGTCCCCGGCCTCCTGGCTGGGCGGGAGACGAGGCCCTTGGCTTCGGCCGGGGTCTACGTCCCGGGCGGCAGGGCCTCCTACCCCTCCAGCGCCTTGATGAACATCATACCGGCCAGGGCGGCCGGGGTGAAGGTCATAGCCTGCGCTTCGCCTCCGGGAGAAGGTTTCGCAGTCCGCCCCGAGATACTGGCGGCGGCGGCCCTGGCGGGCGCTACCGAGATCTGGAAGCTCGGGGGCGCCTGGGCGGTGGGGTCCCTGGCATACGGGCTTTGCGGGGTCCCGAAAGTGGCCAAAATCGTAGGGCCCGGGAGTTCCTGGGTGAACGCCGCGAAGATGGCCGTATTCGGCGAAGTGGACATCGATTTGCCTGCCGGGCCTTCGGAGGGCTTCGTCGTCGCCACGGACGGCGCGGACCCGGAGCTTCTCGCCTGGGACTTTCTGGCCCAGCTGGAGCACGATCCACAGGCGGCGGCGGTTCTGGTTACCCCTTCCGAGTCCCTCGCTAAGGCGGTGGCCGTGAAGTGCGGGGAACTCATCCCCTCGCTTTCGCGAAAAGAAATCGTGAACGCCGCCCTTTCCAACGCCGCGATCCTGGTGGCGGATAGCCTGGACGACTGCCTGGACTTCGCGAACCTGTACGCCCCGGAGCACCTGCAGATCTGGGCATCTGGGGAGGACGCTTTCGCGCTCCTGGACAAAGTCGAAAACGCCGGGTCGGTGTTCCTGGGCCCATGGTCCCCAATCCCCTGCGGGGACTACGCCTCCGGCCCGAACCACGTGCTCCCCACCGGGGGCTCGGCCAGGGCATTCTCTGGGCTTTCGACGGACAGCTTCCTCAAAAAGATTACCTTCCAGCAACTCTCCCGCGAAGCCCTGGAGGAGCTGGGGCCGACGGTCACGGCAATCGCCGCCGCCGAGGGCCTGGAGTGCCACGCAAAAACCGTCCTCGCCCGGCTTAAGAAAAATCCCTGACCTGTCCGTCAGCCGCCCCGTCGCCCGCGGCCCTTTCCGTCCTTGTTGGGCCCTGAGCCCTGCAGGGCTTCAAGGAGGACGGGCGTACGGCCTTTAGTCTTTACGAAAGGGAGTCCATCCGCGTTTTCCAACGCCTAAGTCCCCCGCCGCCACTTACTTACCCGCCCTCAAGTTCCGCGCGCAGATTCGGACCCTTCGCCGTACCCGCCCGGGAGGCACGGCCCCGACCCGCCGGTGCGCCTTCGCCGCCCGTCCTTTCACCCGAATGCCGGTCCCTCCGAGCCTTCACCCTCATATTCAAACACCAATATGACAGACAGCCGCCTGGGGGCGCTCCTCACCGTGACCGCCGCCTTCTGCTTCGCGGGCAAGACCGTCCTTGCCAAGCTCGCGTACCGGGAAGGCATGGATCCCCTTTCGCTCATATGCCTGAGGATGATCCTGGCGGGGGGGATCTTCGCCGTGATGCTCGCCGCGAACGTGGCCAAGGGGAAATGGAGGCCGCAGGACCTCCCGCCCCTCAAATGGGCGTCCGTAGCGCTCCTGGGGATCTTCGGATACTACCTGTGCTCCTTTCTTGACTTCTCGGGGCTGTTCTACATCGATGCCTCGCTGGGAAGGATGATACTCTTCCTGTACCCGACCATGGTGGTGCTGATAAACGCCGCGGCGACACGGACCCGGGTGAGCGCGAGGGCTTGGGCGGCGCTCGGCGCTTCCTACGCCGGGCTCGTCATGATGATGGCCCCGCATCTTACGGCCCCGGGTCCCGGCTTCTACAGGGGATGCGGCCTGGTTTTCCTTTCGGCTACGATCTACGCCTTCTACCTGGTTGGCGTGGATCGCATGTTCTCTAAATCGCTAATGCCTATGCTCATATCCCTCACGATGATGGTGTCGGTCGCCTCGGTGCTGATCCACTACGCGGCGATCAGGGACTTCGCCGCTCTTTTGGACTTTACGGCCAAGGCCTACCTTTACCTGGCATTCCTCGCGGTGTTCTCCACAGTCATACCCGTCTACGCCATGAGCGCCGGGATAGCTCTGTTGGGGGCCTCCAAGGCGGCAGTCTACAACATGTCAGGTCCCATCATGACGCTGGCGTTAGGCGCCGTCTTGCTAGGAGAACGGCTGGGCCCGCTGGAGATCGGAGGAATGGTCCTCATCATCTTGGGCGTCAGCAGGGTGCGCGACAGAAAGATAGCCGGCATCGGGCCTTCCGCCAAGCCAGGCTCTTCCGCGAAGTCCGGAACGGGCGCCTGACAGCGAGGCGCCGGCGCTCCCCCCGCCCAACCGAAGCGGCCCCCTCGG
Organism: Deltaproteobacteria bacterium; assembly: GCA_031267005.1. Lineage (GTDB taxonomy): Bacteria > Desulfobacterota > Desulfarculia > Adiutricales > Adiutricaceae > JAIRZX01. The sequence continues at coordinate 1,101 of JAIRZX010000525.1, read as the reverse complement.
GGCCCGCCTTAAGCCTTCCGCCCTCTCCGTCATCACACGGCGCTGGCGGAGACATCGGCCGAAAGAACACTGGACGTCGGCTTCAGCCGGCCTCAACCAACAAACCGCGGCCCGCCCCAGGTTGAAATGAGGGCAGAAGGCCATGCTGGGAGGCAGGCCGCAGGGCAGGCCGTTGCCCGGCCCGACGTCGCGGGCGACGGAACTCTTGCCCCGCCCCGCCCTCGTGCCCCCGCCGCGCCCCCGCCAAGGCTTCCCCGGCCGGGCCTCCTTAGGCGAAGAGATGCGGCCGGCCGCGGCCCTGGACCTGGCAACGGCTTCCCAGGACCCCGCGGCCGCAGGAGACGGCTTCTCCGGCGCAATTAATTACTTGGGCCTGACGCGGACCGGGCCGCTGTCATCGTGGCGGGGGCGGATGACTCATTAGGAATCCTGGATGGCCCTAACTGCCTGACCGGCGCCCAGAGTGCCTCTGAACCTTGGACCCGCTCCCTCCCGGCGACGAATTCGCATGGCTGTGCCCTTCCCCAACAATTTATTATCACAGGCGCGACGCGTCAGGGCCCCCGGGAGCATTTCCGGGAGATTGCCCGGCAAGGGACCGCCCCGAAGGCCACCCGGCTACTGAACGCGGCGGAGCATCCGCCCCAGACTGTTAGCCTGTCTTTAATGTCGGGTTTAACATAATTCGCGGCAATGGCCTTACGCTCCCCGGCGGCCAGCATAGGCCCTTTCAACCGGAAGCCAGCCGATAAAAAAAGGCGGGGCCGACCCGCTCGCAACAAAGACGAGCCGGGCGGCCCCGCGCGACTTTCCGCCGCGCGTGGCTGCCCCGCCCGATTCTTTTCTTTGCCGGAAAGCGTCTGGGGCGGAGGTTCGCAGGGGCGAAGGGGCGGATGTTCGCTGGGACGGAGGGCCGTACGGAGGGAAGGTGGTACGGGGGCGGAGATGAGTCCGGTGGCCGGGAGTGGTGGCCCTACGTGATGGCGAGCGGTGCCGCGCCATGGAGATGCCGCGCCTTGAAGGTCACGAGAATTTAGTGGGGCTATCACGGGGCTATGTATAAGCCTTTACCGGGCTATGCCGAGGTTTCGCCTTTGTCAC
>JAIRZX010000498.1 GCA_031267005.1 Deltaproteobacteria bacterium | reverse complement strand
TTCCCTGGACGTCAAGTGGGGGACGCCTTCGCCCATCCAGGTCCAGGACCCGAAGTTCGGTATCATGGTACCGGTCCGCTCCTTCGGGCAGTTCGGGGTCCAGATAGAGAATTCGGCGAAGTTCCTGGTCAAGCTGGTCGGCACCACCAAGCAGTTCGACCAGGAAACCTTGACCAGGGTCTTCCGGGGGCTTTTCCTCACCAAGACCAAGGACACCCTGGCCCAGTACGTGGTGAGGAAGGGCATAAGCGTCCTCGAGATGAGCGCGTACCTCGAGGAGCTCTCGGCCCACATCCAGGAGAAGACCGCACCCTTCCTGGCGGAGTACGGCATAAGGCTCCTCAACTTCTTCGTGAACGACGTCTCGGTGCCAGAGGACGACCCGGCGGTCCAGCAGCTGAAGACCGCCCTCGCGAAGAAGGCCGAGATGAACATCATCGGCTACGACTACACCCAGCAGCGAAGCTTCGACGTGATGGAGGGGGCTGCCAAGAACCCCGGCGGCGGCGCCGCCGTCATGAACGCAGGCATCGGCCTCGGCATGGGCGCGGGCATGGGGGCCGCCTTCGGCCAGCAGGCCGCGGGCATGGCGGCCGGGATGGCCGTCTCCCCCCCGGGCCAGAGGATCCGGTGCCCGGCCTGCCGCGCCGAGGCCCCGGCGGGCACGCGCTTCTGCCCCAGCTGCGGCAAGCCCATGGGCGCCCAGCCGGGCGCCCAGCCCAAGGCGGACATACGCTGCAGCAAATGCAGCGCGTCCATGAGCCCGGACGCTCGCTTCTGCCCCAACTGCGGGGACCCTTACAACCCGTGCCCCAAGTGCGGCCAGGATCTCCTGGTGGGCTCCACTACCTGCCCCACCTGCGGCTACGCGCTCCCCTCCCCCTGCCCCAAGTGCGGGAAGCCCCTGGACCGGCCAGGGCTGAAGTTCTGCCCATCCTGCGGCCAGAGCCTATCCCCGAAGCCCTGCCCGCAGTGCGGGACCGCGAACCAGCCCGGCGCGAAGTTCTGCCTCAACTGCGGCAGGCAGCTCTAGGGCTGGCGCCGCTCCAGCCCCCGCCGCGCCCCTACGGGGCGGAAAGGGCCGAGACTTGAACAACCTTACCCGCTACAAGTCCGTCATAATCGCCTGGCTCGCCTTCGACATACTGTCGGCCCTCCTCTTCGCCGTCGCGGTAAGCGAGCTCACCTTCGTGAAGTTCGCGGCCTCCGCGGCGCTGTTCATGGCCGGCACCGCGGCTGCCCTGGCCCTCGTCGCCACGGCCCCAGCCGGCCCGGGCGCGCCTCCGCCCCTCGTCTCAGCGGCGGCGGCGCTGGCCGCGCTGGCCTACCTGCCCCTCGCCGCGGCGGTCTCCGTCGTCTTCATGGTTGGGGCGGCCACCGGGCTGGCGGCGCTCGTCCTTATCGAGCTCCTTCTCTTCGCCCTCTTCGTCGCGGCGAGCTTCGGGCTATACTGGGCGGCAAAACGCAAGGCCGTCTCGGACGCGGCGACGGAACGCCGCGCCTCGGGCGTCTACGGGCTCCTGAGCCGGGCCGAAGCCCTCCTGGGCCGCCTGCCCGCGGGATCCCCCGAGGCCAGATCGCTCGAAAGGACCGTGGAGGAAATCCGCTACTTCGACAAGAACTCCTCCGTCGCGACCGACCGCGAAATCGCCGAGCGGCTGATGGACCTGGACGAGATCTACAACCCGCGCCCGGACTCCCCCGCCCCCCCGCCGGCCCCAGCCGCGCCCGCCGCCTCCCCGGGGGACCCCGTCCTGGAGTCCCTCGACTTCGTTGCGCCCGGCGCCCTCCCTTCCGGCGGCGAGCCCCCCGTTCCCCCTGCCACGTCCCCCGCCCCGTCCGCTCGCGCCGCCGACCCGGCGGCCCAGAGGGCGAACGCCGCGGAGCTCCTGGAGGAACTCTACCGGCTCACCCTCCGCAGGAAGGACGACAGCCTCGCCGCCAAGAGGGGAGCGCTCTAGCCCCGGCCCCGGAAGCGGACCCGGCCCCCCCGGGCGCCCCGCGGCGCCCCCGACCCCAAGCGGCGCCCGGACCGGCGGGGCCCAGCCCCCCAAGCCCCGCCGCCACGGCGGCCGTCCAGGAACGCCAATGGCCAACGAATCCCAGATATCCTGCCCTTCCTGCGGCGGCTTCATCGACGTGATCCCCGGACAGGCCAAGTACGCCTGCCCCTGGTGCGGCAACTCGGTCGACCTCTTCAAGCTCGGCCGGCCCGCTGCGGCGGGCGGGACGGGCGGGCAGCCGGCCGCGGGCCCGGGGCTCGAGCTCATCGTGCCGTTCAAGGCGGACGAAAACGCGCTGCACTCCTTCGTGCTCCACAAGGCTATGGAGAACGACTACGCCCCCGACGACATACTCTCCGCGGGGAACGTGGAGTCCAAGGAACTGGTGTACCTGCCGTTCTGGGAAGCGAATGGCCAGTCGGAGATAGACTGGACGGCCTCCTTCGGCTACGACCGCCAGGAGCCCTACACCGCCTACGAGACCGAGTCCCGCAACGGGCGGACCTACCAGAAGCGCGTCACGCGCTACCGCACGGTGACCGACTGGCGGCCCGCCTCCGGCAAGGCCAGGGCGAACTTCACGGTGAGGTCATACGCCGGCGGCGGCGCCGCCGCGCCGCCGAACGCCGTAGGGATGCTGGAGGCCGGGCTTTTAGGTGTCCCGTCCACGGCCTACTCGCAGGCCTACGCGACGGGGTACTCGATGGAGCCCTTCGCCGGCGGCCCGGAAGAGGCCCGGGGCCGCTTCGACCAGCAGGCCTACGCGGCCGAGGACGCCGAGGTCCGCTCCTACGCCCAGGGCGACCGCCAGCGGGACTGGCGGCACTCGTCGAACCGCCGCTACGAGCGGCCCCGGCAGTGCGTCCTGCCGCTCGCCAAGGCCGTTTTCTCCTACGGGGGCGCCAACTACAACATCTTCGCAGACGGCGTGGAAATGCGCCTGTCACTCGCCGACCAGTTCCCCAGGGACACCAGGCGCAAGAGCCGCGTGCGCCGCGGCTTCATCCCCTTCTGGATAACCCTCGCGCTGGGGATAGCCTGCGCCTGCGCCTTGGGGGTGGACTCACCGCTGCCCGGGCCGATCATAGGCGGGGGTCTGGCGGCGCTCGTCTTCGGGTTCCTGCGGAAAAGCTCCATCCTGAACTCGTCCAGGAAATTCCGGCAGGCGACGCTCGCCCAGAAGCGCCTGGACGAATACCAGCAGCTGGGCAACCTCTCCTACGAGGAGGTCCAGGCCTTAACGGCCCAGGCAGTCATTCCCCAGCCGGGGCTACTTTCCCGCACCGGTGGGGATCCGCTTCTCCTGCCGTTCCTGACGATCCTTTTCGCCGGGGCCGTGCTCCTGGGTTTCCTGCT
>JAIRZX010000441.1 GCA_031267005.1 Deltaproteobacteria bacterium | reverse complement strand
AGGCCATGCGGCTTTTGAGCACCCTGTCGAAGACGGTCCTGGCGGATTCGAAGTTCCCGAGGTGCTCCTGCATGCCCGCCACCTCGGTTAACGCCCTGAGGGTCTCGGGGTGTTCGGCGCCCAGGTGCTCCTCCCGCCACGAGTAGGCTATCTCGAGTTCCGTCTGGGCGCCCACGTAGTCCTTGAAGCCTTCCACGAGCGCCCGCGCCAGCATCATGCGGGCCTCGCAGCTCTTCGCGTTCTCGGCGTTGCCGTAGAACCTTATCCTGGCGTCCACCGCCCTGCGGTACATGGACCGGGCCGACTCGTAATTTTTCTCCCGCATTCCGAGCCAGGCGAGGGACATGTAGGTGTTGACCGACCAGGGGTGGTCGGGGCCTAAGGTCGCGCCCTCTATGGCCATGACCTTTTCCAGAACTTCCCTGGACTTGGGGAGCTCGCCCTTGAGCTGCATTACGAAGCCCGAGAGAGCCATGGCTTCCGAGACGTCCGGGTGTTCGGGGCCGTACATCTCGATCCGCACCTTCGTCACGGCGTCCGAAATGGCGGTGACTTCGGAGAAGTCGAAGGTCTCGGCGTCGGGGACCCCGCTTTCGTAAAGGGAGGACGCGAGCTGCAGGCGCGTTTCCAGGACCTCCGGCTCATTCTCGAAGGTGAAGGCGACCTGGGCGGCCAGGACGTCCCGCATGGCCTGGATGTCGGAAGGCTCGGAGTGGCCCGCAGCCCGCTTGGCCTGGAGGCGGGCGCGGGCCGCGATGAAGGCCTCCTCGTTGTCCTTATGGGGGAAGAGGGCCTTCCGCTGGTCGTCGAGCTTGGTGAAATACCGGAAGGCGTCCTCCTCCTTGTCCTGGTAGAGGATGGCGTAGCCCAGGATGTCCTCCAGGGCCATGACCTCCGGTGAGACTTCGCCCGAGGCCTTCTTGAGCGTTGGCTCCAGTTCCCGTGCGTAGGCCTCCGCCTCCGGGAAGTACCCGGCCTTGGAAAGGGCCCTGGCGTAGGCTACCCTGGCCGCGAGGGTCTTCGGGCCTTCCGGGCCGAATTCCTTGGCGGCGGCGTCGGCCCACTCCTTGGCCTTGTCCTTGGCAGCCGGGTACAGGCCTTTCCTGTAAAGGGCTTCGGCTTCAGTCTGCAGGGCCCCTGCGGGAGAGGGGCCGGAGGGCTGCGCAGCGGCTTCCGCGTCGGCGGCTGCCGCTGGGGGTTTGGAGACCTTGGCGGGATTCGCGTCTACGGCGGGCGCGGCCCCTTCGGCGGGCTTCGCGTCTACGGCGGGCCCGGCCCCCTCGGCGGGCTTCGCGTCTACGGCGGCAACGCCTGAAGCGTCTCCGGACGCCTTGGCGCCGACGCCTGCCTCGTCCGGCTTGGCCTCGTCCGGGACCATCTCGTCGGGCTTGGCCTCGTCCGGGACCATCTCGTCCGGCTTGGCCTCGTCCGGGACCATCTCGTCGGGCTTGGCCTCGTCGGGCTTGGCCTCGTCGGGCTTGGCCTCGTCGGGCTTGGCCTCGTCGGGCTTGGCCTCGTCCGGCTTGGCCTCGTCGGGCTTGGCCTCGTCGGGCTTGGCCTCGTCCGGCGCCGTCCCGCCGGGTTTAGCTTGGGCCGGTTTTGCCCCGGATGCGGGCGTGGCGTCTCCCTCGGTTTGACCTTCATCCTCGGCGCCTGAGGCAATCCCGTCCTGGGAGGGCCCGGGCGGGAAAGGGCCGTCGTCCCTGCCGTCCGGCGCGGGCGCGGGGGGCGGCGGGGAATCCGGCGAGGCCGAAACCGGCGCGGATGGCTCGCCGGCGACTTGGGCCGTCGCCGACGGCGTTGCCGCCAGGGCCAGGGCCAGGGCGAGGGCCAGGACGGCGGCGGAGCCCAGGATGCAAAGCTGGAGGACGGGGAGGGTTTTTCGTGTCATGTTGCTCTCAGGCTGGCCTTCCCCGGGGGGGGGCCGACTGGGTGGAGGGAGGTGCCCTTAAGATAGGCGCCGGCGCTTTGGAACGTCCGGGAACCGGAGGGAAGGGTTTGCTGTCCGGAGGTAAGCTCGGCTTGGACCCCTCCGCGCCGCAGGCATTATACTACCCGCCTGTCAAATATTACTATAGTATTTGGCAGGAAATGCCCTAGGACGCGACGGGGCGGCGTCTGGGGCGGTGAGGATGCGGCAGTGTTGCACGGGGAAGGATTCATGAGGCGCGGCGCCGGGCGGGGGCGGGCGTAAAGGCTCGGCGCCGGGCGGGGTTCTGGGCCGGGGAAGTGTCCGGGGCGCTCGAGCCGGAGAACATCCCCGGATTCGCCCAGGCCCTCCAGGGCCGGCTCCCCGAGAGCGCCGAGCGCTTGGGGAAGGCTCTGGAGGCCGCCGGGAACTCCCCCGTGGCCGCGCCCGCGCTGGCGGGGGAGTTGCCTTTAACCTGGAGAGCGCCCTCATGCGCATGGGCGACGCGGCCGGCCCCGCCGAAAATTTCAGGCTCTCGCTCGCGATCCGGGACGGGGTCCCCGGCCTGCCGGAGTCGTGCTTGCGCCTGACCGTCAGTGTGGAGCTTGCGCGCGCTTTGGAGGGCGCGGTCGATCCGGTTTCCGCCGTGGCCGAGTACGCGCTGGCGGCGCGGGGGGCGGGCGGGCGCTCCCGCGGCTCCACCCGGCGCTCCTGAAGTCGCGGGAGGGCCCCGGAAGGACGCTTTTGGCCGGGCGCGACCTGGAAGGGGCGGAGAAAAGCCTCGCACGGGCGCTGGAGGGATGGCGGCAGTCCGCGGGCCCGCGGAGCGGGCCCGCCCTGCGCCGCGAGCGCCCGCGGAGGTCATGGAAGCCCGAGGCGGGCTCGGCGCCGCCATAGAGTCCCTGGAGGCCGTCGTGGGCCGGCCCAAACGCTCGGAGGGAGACGTCCGCCGCGAGTTCGCGTTGGCGTCGGGGCGCCCGGGGGCGGCGCCAGGGAA
>JAIRZX010000409.1 GCA_031267005.1 Deltaproteobacteria bacterium | reverse complement strand
CGTGGCTGACCGGATTGAACCTGTTTCCCGCGCGGATAAGTTCCCGTGCCGCGCAGTTGAATACCATGGTGTTGCCGCCTGCAAGCGATTGGACCAGGGCGTTTTTGAACTCCGGCGGAGGCGAGCTTCGGAGGGGGGAGAACCCTCGCAAATTATTATTTTCGTCTACGATAGCCGTTCGCCCGCAATAAAGAGCCGGAGTTTTCTGTCCGTAAGGCGCCAAAAGCCCAAGCGCGCGGGTTAGCTTGTCCCGTGGCCAGATATCGTCTTGGTCAGCCCAGGCGAAGTAGTCCGCATCCAAGTCGTCGCGGTCGGCCAGCGAGAGGAAGTTCCTGCAAAAACCTCTTCCGGGACCGTTGACGATCTGAAGCTTTTCTTTGCTGTGTTTTTTCCCGAATTCGGAGAGGATTTCCAGCGTGTCGTCCGTAGACCCGTCGTCCGACGCCGCCAGCGTCCAATCCGGGTGGTCCTGCAGGGCGATAGAGCCCAGCTGTTCCCTTAAGTGCCGGGCGCCGTTGTAGGTGCCCATCAGGATTGCGAGGCGCCTGCCTTGGCTTGACATACGGTTGCGGGACCTGACGGATTTCCGGCCGTTCCGGTATCAGCCGACGGCGAAAGTAGCCGGCGGAGGGCTTGCGACGCCCGATGCCGCCGCCGCCTCCGACACGGCTTTGGCCATGCTGGGGATGAGCCCCGGGGCGAGGACGCTGGGGATGACCAGCTCGTAGTCGAGCTGGCTCGCTGGCACCATGTCCGCGAGCGACGTCGCCGCAGCCACCTTCATCTCCAGGTTTATGGCGCTGGCGCGGGCGTCCAACGCTCCGCGCAACAGCCCAGGAAAGACCAGGCAGGCCGTGAGCTGGTTGGGGAGCACCGGGCAGGTGGTGGCGATTACCGGAGTGCCCGAGTCGGTTTCGGGGCGCGCGAAGAGATCCGGGGTGCAGTCGGTGAGGTAGAAGAGGATCGCGTTCCGGGCCATGGTCGAAAGGAGCTCGCGCGTGAGCACGGGGGGGCCGGAAAGGGATATGAAGACGTCCGCTCCGGACAAGGCCTTGGCGGGGCTTCCCTTGATCTGGCGGGGGTTGGTGTTCTTGGCCAGCCGCTCCTTCACCCAGTTGGTGGGGCCGGGGCGCCGTTTGTGGATGGCGCCGGAGCGGTCGCACACTATTATGTCCCCCGCGCCGGCGGCTGAGAGGAACTCGGACACCGGCATGCCGTCCGCCTCGGTGCCGGAGAGCACTATCCGAACGTTATCGATGCTCTTCCCTACGAGTTTGAGGGAGTTCAAGAGGGCCGCGAGGCACACGACGGGGATGCCGTCGGAAGCGTCCTGGAAGACGGGGAGTTCGCACTCCGAGGCCAGGCGGTTTTTGATGTCGAGGCACCTGGGCTCGGAGACCGCCTCGATGTTCACCGCCCCGAAGGAGGGGGAGAGGGCGGTAACCACCCTCACCGTCTCCTCGATGTTCCTGGAATCAATCGCCAGGGGGAAGGCCTCGATGCCCGCGAGCTTCCTGAAGATGGCTGACTTCTTCTCGACATAGGGGAGGGCGGGCAGGGGGCCCACGTCCCCCGCTCCGGGCACCCCGCTCCCGTCGGTAACCACCGCCACGCGGTTCCAGCGGCTGGTGAGGCGCGGGCTCTCGGCGGGGTCGTCGGCCAGGGCCCGGCAGAGCTTCGCGGAGCTTTTGGCGTAGGCCAAATCGATCTCGCCGTCGTAAACAGCCTGGGTGAGGCTTAGGCTTCCGGTCATTGGGGATCACCTTCGTTCGGAGCGAGCCCGTCTGTTCAATCTCCCGGAGGAGGCGGGCCGGGGCGGCGGCGACGGCGTCTTTCGAAGAAAGAGCCGCCTGGACGCCGCTTCCGTGCCTCCTCGCGCCATCGGGTTTCTATGGGGTTTCCGCCGGTCCGGAGTCGCCGTCCTTTGCGGCGGGGACCCTCCCCATGACGGCCTCGTAGCTGGTCCTCTCCAGGCGGTGCTGGAAGGAGCGGCGGGAGAGGCCCAGGAGGGTGGCCGCCTCGGTCTTGTTGTCGTTGGTCTTGTCGAGGGCCTGCTTTATGAAGAAGCGTTCGACCGAATGGAGGATGTCGTCCAAGACGAGCTCCTGGCCCGTCCATGTCGGCGCCATCTCCTCGGGGACCGTGGGGCGGGGAAAACGGTCTTTGGGGATTAAGCCCAGTTCCACGGGGTTGAGTTCCGCGAGGCTGAAGGCGACGAGCCGCATCCTCAAGCGCCAGGGGCTTATGGCCATCATGGCGGCTGCGCGGCCCCTGGCCCCGCCCGCGACCAGGAGGGCGTTGAAGAGGTAGTAGCCCTCCAGCGAGGTGAGCACGTCGTCGATGCCGCCCACCGGGAGCTGGAGTTCCGAGCGGGCCGGGTCGTGCTCGCGGGATACCGGGGTCAGATCCGGTCCGGGGGGGAGGTTGGGCGGCTGGGTCCGGAACATGGGCTGCGGCTGGCCCTCCGGGTAGACGTCGGAGCGCTCCTTGTAATTTGCGAGGATCAGGCTGTCGGGGAGGATGATGTTGGACTGTTCAAGCGCGACGCTCCGCTCGATGATGTTTTCCAGTTCGCGCACGTTTCCGGGGAAGTGGTAGCGCGAGAGGATGTCCAGCGCGTAAGTGGACAGCTTGCGGACGTCCTTGTCCTGCTGGGCGCTGAACTTCTCGAGGAAATAGTGCGCCAGGAGCGGGATGTCCATGGTGCGTTCGCGCAAGGGGGGCAGGCGGATGTTTATGACGTTTAAGCGGTAGTAGAGGTCCTCCCTGAAACGGCCGGCCATGATCTCGGCCTCAAGGTTCTTGTTGGTGGCGGCGATGAAGCGGAGATCGACCTCGATCTCCGCGCTCCCGCCCACGGGCCGGAAGGTCTTCTCCTGGACGACCCTGAGGAGCTTCACTTGCATGGGAAGCGTCAGTTCGGCCAGCTCGTCCAAAAAGAGAGTGCCGCCGTTGGCCACGCTCATGAGCCCCTGCTTGTCGGCGGTGGCGCCGGTGAACGCCCCCTTCTTGTAGCCGAAGAGCTCTGATTCAACGAGTTGCTCGGGCATGCCGCCGCAGTTGATGGCCATGAACGCCCCTTCCGCCCTAGACGAGTTGGAGTGTATGGCCCTAGCCACGAGTTCCTTGCCCGTGCCGGACTCTCCCGTGATGAGGATGGAGGTGTTAGTCAGGGCCGCCCTCTTTATCATGTCGTAGACCTGGAGCATGGCGGGGGAGGCGCCGACCAGGCCGCCGAAGCGCTGGTTGTGCTTCACCATGTCCGCGAGGGCCTTGCGCTCGGAATCCGCGCTCCGGTGGGCTAGCGCCGAGTCGACGGCCGTTAGGAGGTCAACGGGCTTGAAGGGCTTGGGGATGAAGTCGTGCGCACCCTCCCTCATGGCCTCCACTGCCGTTTCCGCGCTGGCGTAGGCGGAGATGAGGATGAGGTTGGTCTGCTTGCCGGCGGTGCGGAGGGCCTTCAAGACCTCGATGCCGTTCTTGCCGGGCATGCGGATGTCGCTTATGATGAGATCGAAGTCCCCTTCGAGCGCTTCCTCCAGGCCTATATCCCCGTCCTCGGCGAGCGTGATGGTGTGGCCGGCCGTCCGGAGGATCATCTCCAAGAGCTCGCGGAGGCTCAGATCATCGTCAATGACTAGGAGTTTGCCCACGTGGAAGCCTCAAAGGGTTAAAGATGACATCATTTATACGATCGTTTCGCTAAAAGGCCCACGCTTGAAGGCATCCGCGCCTGACGCGGGGGAAGCGTTCCTCGCCACGGACTTTCGGAGCTGTCCGTCCGGCGCGCGAAATAAACGATCGCTGATTTTTAGGAGGGAACGCGAAGGAAACGAGCTGAACCAGCGCGGCTCTTTTTCGCTGTCGTGGCCCGAACGGCCAGGATGCCGCGTGAAACCGGAAACCCGGAAACCCGGAAACCAAACTGAAACGAGAGCTGGGGGCTGAAAACCTGAGAAGGGGGGGCAGTCTCCCGGAACCGTCCCGATTGCCGGGGCGGGAATATAACGTCTCAGACGTTGAAACGGAAATGGACGATGTCCCCGTCAGCCACGACGTAGGTCTTGCCTTCAAGCCTGAAGAGGCCCTTCTTCTTGGCCTCGTTGAAACCGCCGCAGGCCTTGAAATCGTCGAAAGCCACCACTTCGGCCCTAATGAAGCCCTTTTTGATGTCCGAGTGGATCTTTCCCGCGGCCGACAGGGCGTCCTCCCCCCGGCTGACGGTCCAGGCTTTGCACTCGTCTTCCCCGGCGGTGAAGAAACTTATGAGATCCATCATGGAGTAGACGGTCTTCACCACCCTCGCGCGACCGGGCTCGGACAGGCCGTAGTCGGCCAAAAACTCCGATGCCTCCCCGGGGTCCAGGCGGCATATCTCGGACTCGAGCGAACCCCGGAGGGCTATCTGCGGGGATTTCGAGTCGATGCGGCAGGAGTCGTCCCCGCCGTCGGGGCAGTTGATTATATACAAGGCGGGTTTGGCCGAGAGGAACCCGAACCCCTTCAGCTGGGGGGCTGAGGCAATCTTGGCCTCGTCCCGGAGGGGAGCGTTCGCCTCGAGCGCGGTCTTGGCCAGCTCAAGGAGTTCCTGCTCGGCCGGATCCCCCTTCCTGCCCTTCTTGCGCTCCTCGGCGATGCGCTCCAGGCGCTTTTCCACGGTAACGTAGTCGGTCACCAGCAGTTCGGACTCGACGGCTGCGGCTTCTTTCAAAGGGTCGGGGGGCTCGAGGGCCGGGGATTCGAAGTTCCTCAGGACGACCAGGAGCACGTCCGCGTCCCGTACCTTTTCGAGGGAGAGCTTAAGCGACTCGGAAGGGTTCTGGCCCAGCGGGCGGCTCAGGTGGAGATCGACGCGGGCCGGGGTATGCTTCTTGGGGCTGAAGACTGAACTCAGCCAGTCCAGGCGGGGATCCTCGACCGGCGCCTCGCCCTGCCGTTGCTCGTTTAAGCCCGGGACGGCGTCGAGGCCCGTGAGCGCCCGGAATATCGTGTCCCTCCCGGAACTGGCTAGGCCTATAAGTCCGGCTTTCATGCGCCTCCGATCTATCTATGACGCTGTTGGCGGAGCGGTTTGGTAACGCGCAAGGGGCGCGGGAAAGGCGGGGGCTAGCGGCGGAGGGGCGAAGCGGCGGAGGAGGAAATAGGGAAGCCGTCCCCCTCAGCCGGGACGCCTCTCGTCCAGGAACCTCGCGAGCAGGTCCAAGGCGGCCTCCACGGCCAGGAAGGCCACCGTGTGGCGGTCGCCGGAGAAGATCTCCTTCTTGGTCTCGTGGCGGCCTTCGCCGTAGAGGGAAACGTAAACCAGCCCCACCGGCTTGACCTCCGAGCCCCCGTCCGGGCCTGCAATGCCAGTGGTGGAAAGCCCAAGATCCGAGCCGATGAGCCTCGAGACGCCCGAGGCCATGGCCCGTGCGCACTCAGGGCTCACAGCCCCGGCCGTGTTCAAGACCACCCATGGCACCTCCAATAGGCGGTACTTGGACTGGTTGGAATAGGTGTTAAGGCCGGCCAGGAAATAGGCGGAACTCCCGGGGACGGAAGTGATGGCGGCTGAAACGAGCCCTCCGGTGAGGCTTTCGGCGGTGGAGATGGTGAGATCGAGTTCCCTGAGCCTGCGGCCCAGCGACGAGGCCTTCTCGAAGAGGGCGGGCCCCGGGAAAGGCGGGGGCGTGTCCTGTTGGATGAGGGGGGTCAAGGGCTGGCTCCGGGCGGGGTTTGTCCCGGGCGTGATGGGGCACTACCTGAGCATGGGCGCACTCTGGGCGGGGAGCCTCATAACCAGGCTGGTGCTTTGCCAGTTGTCCGGGGTGCCGTTTCGGCGTAGCGCCATTATATAATAAAACCCGGCGGGCCGAAAGTGCTTGGACCTTTCGGCGCGCCGGGGCGAAGGCGGGAGAGTGAGCGGGCCGGCAGTCCGCCGGAAAGGCCTCGCGGGGCATTGGCTAAGGTTCCGCCGGGGCTAATTGGCGTTGTCCAGGAGGGCCTTGACGGGCTTTATGCCGTAGGCCCCGCTCTCGATGGCGGTGAGGACCGCCCCGCCGCCGGTGAAGAAGTAGTAGGACTCGTCGTCCATGGCCTCCATGTACAGTCCGGGGGTGAGTTCCTTGAGCTCCTGGAGGGTGTCGCCGCCGCCGAAGAGCTTCCTCGCGGCCTTGTTTCTCCCCACTTCCGAGTAGAAGCGGGCCGATCCCTCGGGGAAAAGGGAGGCGAGGCCCATGACGGCGTTCACGAAGATTGTCTTGGCGTCCGATATGGCCGAGGATATCTTCGGGCAGTCGAAGGACTCGGGGGCCACGTCCAGGAAGTAGCCGTACTCCCGGCCCTCCTTGAAGTCCTTGGTTTTGACGATCCTGACGCCCGCCGGGTCCCTTCTGTCGAGGGAGGGGGACTCCACCAGGGCCCCGGGCTCCAAGATCTTTCCCGCCGACTTGTCCTTGGCCACCAGATCGGCCGCGAGCTTCACGTCCTCCTCGGCCACCCCCTTTATCTTCACGCCGTACTTGGCGCTCAGGAAGGCGTTGTAGATGACGCCGCCCAGGAGCAGGCTGTCTGTCTTCTCGTAGATCTTCAGGAGCGGGCCGATCTTGGTGTCGTACTTGGCCCCGGCCACCACCGCGAGGAAGGGGGGCTCCGGGTTCAACACCAGCTCCAGGTGGGAGAGTTCCTTCTGCATGAGGAAGCCCGCGGAGGGCGGGAGCTTCGCGGCCACGTCGAAGGTGGAGGCGTGCGGCTGCCAGGAGCCGAAGGCGTCGTTCACGTAAAGGTCGGCTATGGCCGACAGGGAATCGGCCAGGGCCTCGGTCTTCTCGTCCTTGGACTCCTCGCCCGCGAACCAGCGGGTGTTGGGGAGGTAGATCCCGCCGATCTCGCGGGCCTTGAGCTTTTTGAGAAGCGGCTCCAGGGCCTTGGGGTCGAGGGCCACTATCCCGAGCTCGGGGTCAATCGGGAGCTCGGGCACGGCGAAGCCGCCGCGGAGCTTGCGGTCCAAATAGCCCACGATGGGGGCTACGGAGGTCTCCGGCCCGGTCTTGATGCGGCCGGTCTTCTTGTCGCGGGTGCGTCCCGCGTGGGTCATGAGGATCGGGAAGCCCCCCTTGGAGGCGATGTAGTGGACGAGGCCGAAGGTGGAGTCGATGCGGAAGGCGTCCTTGATAACGCCCTTTTCCACGACGTTGTGGTCCACCCTGGCCAGGACGACCTTGCCTTCTAGTTCGCGGTTCTGGATCAACGGGAGCTTTGGGTCGAGTGAGCTCATCAGTCCATCTCCTCCGGCGGCTGGGCCGCGGGTCTGAAAGGGCGTCCTGAGCGCCCGGTGCGGCAAGCGGTGGCCCTGGCTGTCCTGGCTTACTTGGTTTTAGGGGGTTCCTCCTGGTCTTCGACGAACTTTACTCCGCACCAGGGGCAAAACTTATATTCGGTGCTGTCGAGCTGCTCCTTGCAGTTCTTGCAGATGAGCACCAGCTCTTCTGCGCAGTAGGGGCAGTAGGTGAAGCGCTTGAAGAGCGCCGCCTGGTCGGTCGGGAGAGAGTTTATCTTTTCGACGCACTCGTTGTCGTGGCACGTCTTCTCAACGGTACTGGTTTTCGGGGTATTGTCCGACATTGGTTCTCCGGGAAATGGTGGCCAAGCCTCCTAGAAAGGGCGGTGGCTGTCTATTAGGTAATTTAATAATATCATGGGGAAGGAAAATGTCCAGTGTCAGGCGAGAGATTAAAGATGATTACTTAGAATTCATGAGTCATTTCGAAGTATTGATTCACAGCGAAAAGTCAGCCCCCCAAAGTCGGGGTGTTCCTAAAAAAGCAGACAAGACTAAGATATCATAATATGCTCCTTCCCAAGATCGAGTTGGAGGAGCTGTCATGTTCAATAAGGTGAACTCAAGAGAGTATGTTGCCTCGCTTGAACCTGCTTGGGTTGATATCGATCCTTATCATTACTGAACGACATAAGTAATTTTTCCGCAGAGATTAAGTTTAGGGCTGAGAATATAAATATAGAATCCGCTATTATAGAATTATAAAACGGATTGATAGATACAACCGATTTGGTTGATTCTAGAATTGTAAAACAATGTGGCGATACGATTTCTAGCATTGATGATAGAGAATTGATAAAAATTCATAGAGAAACTTAATCTTAAATTTGAAATAAAACTTGAAACACATAGAAAATACTTTTGAAAATTAATTACTACTTGTAGAGAACTTCGTTAAGATAGGCATGTTCTCCGCCCAGTAACTAATGAAGACCGCGAAGCATTTTTAAAACTGGAAAATATCAAAACTGTTGTGCCTTTAGAAAAATAATTTGGGTTTGATAATCTTGCGTCTAAAGTTACCCCAAATGCTGTGTTAGGGATAGCGTAGTGGGCCACACATGAATTATCATATAAATCAGGTTTTGATATAATTATAAAATTATATAAATGTGATATTAGTGATGAAACAATACGCCAAATAAAAAATTATACAGGCACATTAGTATTAGATCAGGACATGAGAAATTCTAAAAACCATATAAATCAATTTGGCAAAGGAAAGTTATATTTTAAAAAAACTTAAAACAGATGAAATTCTATATCTTATGGTTGGTTGAGCAATGCTTCATATGAAAAGAAAAAGATGAAACAGGTTATAAAAGGCGTGAAGATAAATTAGCGATTGTGGTTTCTTCATAATACATGAAAAAAAGCTAACTAATGACGAGAAACTCAATTATAATATTACAAAAAAGAGAATATGCTAATTATATTGGTGGATATGAACAATTCCAAACTTTGCTTTTCTATGCTGTTGTTTGAAATGGGTATGTAAATCATTCTAAAACTGTTTTAGTAACTGATGGAACAGCATGGATAGGCAACATGAAAAGTTTCTATTTGATGATGCAATACATATTTTAGGTATTAGGCATGTTTTTCAATATATATATGATTTTACAAAAATATACTATCGCTAAGACACATGAAGTATAACCCATGGGTTGATAAAATGAAAGAAAAGTTACCTGCTGGGGAACAAAATTGCGGTAGAAA
>JAIRZX010000293.1 GCA_031267005.1 Deltaproteobacteria bacterium | reverse complement strand
GCCGCGGCGGCGCGCCTGAAGCAACGCGAAGGCCGTCCGGACATCCGTCATCGACGCCGCTTCCCGCCGGCCACGCGGGCGCGGGGCCCAGCGCCCCTCCCGCCCAAACGCCCCGGCGGCGCAACATACACGCCTGAAGGCTCCCCCCCCGGCGCTCCGGCGTCCCGGCGGGGCATTCCTGGCGGATTTCCCCCGGCCTTTTCCCGGCGCGGGCGGCGTGAGATTTAACCGGGCCGGGAGGCCGGCGGGCGGGGGAGGAGCCTTCCCCGTTCGGCCCCCAATCCCCCCGCCCGGCCCGAGTCCCGCCGCCGCCCCGCAGAGCGAGGCCCCGCTCCGTTTCCCGCACGCCACCCTCCGGGAGGCCGCCGGAAAACCCTTACGGCTGTCCGCCCGCCCGCCCGCGGAAAAACAACCCCGCAGGGAAAGGACCGCCCTTGATTGAGATGCTCGTAGCGCAGACCCTGGAGCCCGACGAACCGGAGCTGGCGGTGAGGGACATCCTCGCCCAGCTGGACCTGGACCGGGGACTGCGCCGTAACTCGGCCTGCATAGTGCATTGCAACGACGCCTTCATGGAATCGGGAGTGGCCAAGGCCGTATGCGAGAGGCTCCCCTTCCCGACCGTGGGCATAAACACCTTCCTCAACTCGTCCTCGGGAGGCCTGACCGACAGCATGCTCCTTACGGCGAGCGTGCTCACCTCCGACGACTGCCGCTTCGCGGCCGGGCTCTCCGCCCCCATGGGCGGGGGCGTGGCCGGCCCGGCCGCCAGGCTCTACGTGGAGACCGAGAACCTCCTGGAGCGCCGACCCGCCATGGGTCTCGTTTTCGCCCCTTTCATCAGCACCCTGGCCACCGGGGAGCTGATGGTGGAGGCCCTGGACGAGGCTTCTGACGGGGTGCCCTTCTTCGGGACCTTGGCGGCCGACTACACCGTCTCGCTCCGGAGGCCCAAGGTCATCCACAACGGGGAGAGCTACCCGGACCGGGCGAGCATGATCCTGATAGAGGGCCCGGTGGAGCCACGCTTCAAGGTCTTCCCGGTCTCGCTTTCCCGCTCCATCCGCCAGAAGGCCATCATCACCGACGCCCGGGACAACGTGATACTCCAGGTTAACGGCATGCCCGCCCTGGACTTCCTGGAGTCCCTGGGGCTGTGCCGGGAAGGGCAGATCCAGGGGGTGAACGCCATCCCGCTCTCCTTAGACCGGGCCGACGGCTCCGACCCCGTCTTCCGCACCATAGTCTCCCAGACCTCGGAAGGGGGCAGAGTGATAGGCGGCAAGGCCCACCCCGGCGCCCTCCTGGGCATAGGGGCCCTGGACCGCGAGCACATCCTGTGCGGGGCGAGGCTGCTCTCCTCCCGCGCGGGGCTCTCAAGCGGGCCCCTGCTCATCTACTCCTGCCTGTCGCGCAACATCGTCCTCGGTTTCAACTACACGATAGAGGCGGACCAGCTGAAGGCCGGGCTCCAGCGCCGCTTCCCTTACTCCTTCGCCTATTCCACCGGGGAAATCTGCCCGCTCCCAGTCCGCGGCGGGAGATGGCGGAACGCCTTCCACAACATGTCTCTAGTAGCCGCGAGCGTATAAGCCCGGCCACGCTGGACCCAGGCCCAGGGGGCCGAAGGAGTCCAGGGCCGAAGGCCGAGGGCGCCCTTTTTCAGGGCCGCGACGGCCTCCGCGCCTGAGTCGGCGGGTGCCTCGGCGTTCCCGGGCGACCATGCCGCCCCATAAAGGCGCCTTTTGGATTATCTCTCTGCTCTCCCGCCTTCAGGAACACGGATTATCGAAATCATGATATAAAATTACTTAAACTGTAAACATTATTAACGATCGTTTGATAAATTCCCTTTGCCCGCATGCATTTAATTTAATAGTTTTTAATAATTCCTTTTCCCGGCCCTTAACAGCAAGTATTTCCTGAATTCCATTTAACCGTAAACCTTAATCTATTGCTATTACTAATAGTTTTAACGCCAATCTTCATCGCATATTTTCATTCTATTTTTCCATATAGCCTTAACCAGCAAGCCGTCATCGCTAGCGTTTTCGTATCGCCTTAAGCCGCAAGCCTTGTTTTAAGCCTTGCCCTCCGGGGGAACGGGCCGCGCCCTTGCCGGGCGGGCGACGTCCCTGGTTCCCCGCCAGCCGCCCCTCCCCGACCCTTGCCGTACCGGCCAAACCGGCCGGCACGGCAAGAGCCGAGGAGGCTTCCCAGCAAGCCGCCTGGACCCCAGACGCATCATGGCCGGTTACCAGCGGTCCCCCGGCCGCAGGCCCGAAACTCCCTCCGTCCCCGGAGCGGCCGGACTGGCCGCCTTTCCGGACGGCGGGGCCCTTGCTGACTGGATCCCGGGCCGTTGCCGCCGTTTCCGCGGCCTCACGCCCGGGCGCCCGCTCCGGCCCGGCTTTTCCGGGGGTACCTTCCGGTACCGCCCGGCAGCCTTCCGGGAACAATCCCGGCTCTCCCGGCGGCCGTTGTGGAATCTTCCAAGGCCTTCCGCAGGTCCTTGAAATGCCTTCCGCCAGAGCCCTCGCAGGCCAGTCCGGACCATCCGGAGGGAGATCCGCCCCACGAATTGCCTTTCCGGCGTCCGCCGGGGCCATGCCGGGGCCCTTCAAGTCCCGATGCCGGGTCCATCAGCATCCCGGAACTTTCCTGGTTCTTTCCAGGATCCGTCACGTGTCCTTCCAAGGTCCTCCCAGGATCCTTCCAGGGGCCTTCCCGTGGCCCTCAAGCGAGCTTCAGTTGCCTTCACGGGCCTGCCTGCGGGGCCGCCTCATGCTCCGGGCGGGCGTTCCCCACTTCGCTGCAACGCGGACTGCGGCCGGGCCCCCCCTGGAGGAGCATCCGTGAGGAGCCCGCCGCCAGCGGGCCCCCTCCCCGGGGCGGGGCCACCGCAGGAAAAGGGTGCGACCGTTCACCCTCCAGCCCCGGAAGCCCGCCGCTTAAGGACCCCTAAAAGCCCGTTGCGCTTTAAAATCCGCGTCTCGCCGTGTTAAAATGGCTTCCCGTAAGGAGCGCCGCACCCTGCGAGCTTAACCCGAACTCCCGACTGATGCCGCCGCCTCTCCGATAGCTGAGGGGAACGGCCCCAGGACCGCCTCTTGCCCAATACACCCTTCACGCCGCCTCCCGGCCAGCAACCCGCGCCCCCCGACGCGCCCGCCCCCGGCGGAGCCGCGCCGGCCCAGGGACCGCGCGCCCCGGCCGCGCCGCCAACGGCCGGAACGCCGTCCCCGGCCGCGCCGCCCTCGGCGCCGCCGCCCCAGCTCCCGCCCTCGGCCGTGCTCCTGGGCACGCCTCAGGCCCCCACGCTGGAGGACTACCAGAACCTCGAGCTGGAGCTGAGGCGCCAGCGGAGGGAAACCAAGACGGTCATCCGCCAGTACACCTTCCTCCAGGAACTCATGCAGAGGACCAAGGCGGCGACCGCCGGCAACATGAACCTCTCGGCGGTGCTGGCCGCCGAGCGGAGCACCAAGGAGATCTTCTTCAACCTGGTGATGCAGAACAGCCAGAACATCATCATGGTGTTCGACGGCCGCAACCGGCTCCTGTACTGCACGAACTTCTTCCTCCACCTGGCAGAGCTCTCCCACTCAGGGCTGGTCATAGGAAGGACCCTGCGCGAGATCTTCCGGCGCTACATAAACGAGCCGGATTTGACCAGCCTCGAGCAGATCTTCTTCCAGGCGGTCCACAACAAGCAGCTCATCAAGTACTCGACCGTCATACCATTCAAGAAGAGCGACCGGCCCAGGACCTACTCCATAAACGTCACGCCGCTCATGGACCCCGACGTCACCCTCTCCGGGACCCTCCTCCTGTTCCACGACCAGACCGACGTCCTGCAGGCCCGCCAGGCCGAGGAGGCCAACCGGGCCAAGAGCGTGTTCCTGGCCAACATGTCCCACGAGATCCGGACGCCGCTCAACACCATCATGGGGCTCTCGGACGTGGAGCTCCAGAACGACCTGCCCGCCAAGACCCAGGCGAACCTGGAGAAGATCTACTCCGCCGGGGCGAACCTCCTCTCCATCATCAACGACATCCTGGACATCTCGAAGGTGGAGTCCGGCAAGTTCCAGCTCCTCCTGGCCCCCTACAGCTACCCGAGCCTCATCTCGGACGCCATCAACCTGAACGCCTCGCGCATCGCCAACAAGTCGATAGCCTTGGAGCTCGACTTGGACCCCGACACCCCGGTGACGCTCAAGGGCGACGAGGTGCGCATCAAGCAGATCCTGAACAACATACTCTCCAACGCCTTCAAGTACACCGACCGCGGCATGGTGAGGCTGAAGAGCTCCGTCACGAGGAGCCCGGACAACAGGAGCTGCTTTCTCACCTTCAGCGTGAGCGACACGGGCCGAGGCATACGCGCCAAGGATCTGGACCGCATCTTCGGGAACTACGTCCAGCTGGACCGCCGCGCCAACCGCTACATCGAGGGGACGGGGCTGGGGCTCTCCATCACGAAGACGCTGGTCGAGCTCATGAACGGGACCATCAGCGTCCAGAGCGAGTACGGCAAGGGCTCCACCTTCACGGCCTCCGTGCTGCAGGAGATAATGGACCCCTCCCCCATAGGCGCCCAGACCGTCGAGAACATAAAGAGCTTCCGCTTCACCGAAAACAAGCTCACCCAGTCGAAGACCCTCTCCAGGAACTACATGCCCTACGGCAAGGTCCTCCTGGTGGACGACGTGGCCCCCAACCTGGACGTCGCGAAGGCCTTGATGGAGCCCTACGGGCTCACGTGCCACTGCGCCACCTCCGGAGAGGAGGCGGTTGGGCTCGTCCGCGCCGACAGGGTCCGCTACGACGTGATCTTCATGGACCAGATGATGCCGCGCATGGACGGGCTGGAGGCCGCGAGGATCATCCGAAACGAGATCGGCACCGAATACGCCGCGAACGTCCCCATCATAGCCCTCACGGCCAACGCCCTCGTGGGCATCGAGGACATGTTCATCAAGAACGGCTTCCAGGGGTTCATCTCCAAACCCATAGACGTCCTCCAGCTGGACGCGGTCTTGAACCGGTGGATCCGGGACCGCCAGGACGAGGAGACCATCGCCAGGGCGGAGGAGGAGTTCCAGGAGCTCGTGAGCCGCCGAAAGGCCCGCGCCGAAAGGCCGGTGGGCGGCTCCCGCCTCCTGGCCCGCTACATCCCGGGCCTCGACATAAACGAGGGGCTCATGCGTTGCGGCGAGCGCGAGGAGCAGTACCTGCCCCTCCTGGAGTCCTGGTCCCGCCACACGCGGAAGGTCCTGGAGGAGATCTCCGCTTTGGACTCGATGGACATAAGCGACTACGCCATCAAGGTCCACGGCCTGAAGGGCGCCAGCTACGGCATCTGCGCCCACAAGGTCGGCGAGTACGCCTCGGAACTGGAGCAGGCCGCCAGGCGGGGGGACATCGACTTCATCCGCACCGCCAACCCCGGCTTCATCGTGAGCGCCTACGCCCTCATCTCCGACATAGACACCCTCCTGTGCGATATCCGCCCCAAGGACCCGGAGGAGGACAAGGAGACCCGCCCCTCCCCGGACCGGGGCCTGTTGAAGAGCATCATGGACTCCTGCGCGGCGTTCAAGACCTCGCAGATCAAGAAGGACATAAAGGAGCTTGGCCGCTTCCGCTACGAAGAGAACGGGGAGCTGGTGACCTGGCTGAAGGAGCAGGCCGAGAACCTCGAGTACGAGTCCATCCGGAACCGCCTGGCGGGGGTCCTGAACAACTCCTGACGCCACCCTTCCCCGACGCGCCTGGGCCCCTCCCAGCCCGCCACGGCGAGTCCCGGCCCGAGACTTTCTCTGCCTTCGGGGGCATCCGGGGTTGCTGGGCTTTCTGTCAATTCGCCTGCCTTCAGCCCGAGAACCCCGTCCCCGCTAGGCCATGCCCAGACAACGCCCCCCCCGGCATTGACGGCCCGCCGCCCGGCGGCGCCGCTGCCAGTACCCTGAGGGCAGCGGGAACGAAACCGGTTCGGCAAAGGGCCGGAGCCTGGACGACTGTCGCCTTTCCGGAAAGCGCACTACGGGTCCAATTGCACTCGCACGGATTAAGGGGCCGCCAACTTTAGCTTCCCTCGGCCCGCCGAATCTTTCCCCGTAGCCCGTCAAAGCGCTTCCAGGCTTTTCCTGCCTAAACGCGCGGCCTACCGCAAGCCGGGAGCCTCCGGGCGCTTCTGCCCAAAGCCGGCAGCCTTAACGAAACCGTGATTCCACAGCGAAAACCCTCCCCTATCATCCGGCAATATTGGGCCTCCAGAGAGTGTCGGCAAAACAAACGCAAACTGCTTTGGTTGCGCGTATCCAGTCGCGAGGGCGGGTGGGCGAAATGACTGGGAAGAAGCGGTTTTTCGGGAGGAGGGCCTGTTCGGGAGGAGGGCCTGGAAGGGCGGAGGAGGAGAGCTGAGTCGCTCGAAGCGAAGCGTAAGGAATCCTGGTAGACTTGAGAACCGAGGGGAAATCGGGGAGGCCAGTTCTCCGACACCAGACGCCATGTGAGACGACACTGCGTTCACGTCGATGGCAGGGAGCTATCTAGCCCGTCTGGCCGGGCCATAACGGATACAGGAATTAATATTATATCGTCCTAACAGCGGAATTGTTTATTCCAATAATTGTTCAAGATTTCAAAAATCCACATATCCAAAGTAGATATTTGAAACATTATAGAGGATAGAAACTCAGAATTTTTTGAAATCTTGAACAATCATTGGAATTAGGAGTCTTGTGGAAAAAATAGTTGACTTCAATAAAAGTCGAATTATATTGCTCAAATATCAATAGTCCCTGCGTTTAATGGATTTAAACATTTTTCCGAAAAATATCGATCCAGCCCTCATTCGAGTTCTATTTTTACGATGCCATTCCTTAATTCATTAATCCTTTGAGAATCGGTAACCATGCATCTCCCCCGCTGCCTCGGGCGGCCCCTCCTTCATGGCTGAAACAGGGCTCCCGGCGTCCGGGACGCCGAACCCCAACTCGCTATATCTGGCTTGTTTCAAACATTAATTGATCAAAAATCAGGACTGTTGTATAAATTAAGAAGGGCAATACTGACGCCTCAACTATAATGAAGGCCCAAAGCCGGAATGCGAACCAAATGACCCATGATTTACCAGTTCTTCCCCTTGGGATGGCGTCCTTTGAAAACCTTAGGGAAAAAAAAGCAGTCTACGTTGACAAGACGAAGTATATCACGTACCTTGAGACAGTAGCTCAGTTCGTCTTTTGCGCTCGCCCCCGCCGTTTCGGAAAGTCCCTTACTGTGACTACGCTCGATGCCTTCTATTCGGGCCGTAAAGATCTTTTCCAGGGCCTCGCTGCCGAAAAAGATATGTGCTCACCTGACTTTGTAGCCAGCCCAGTCATCAGGCTGGACATGTCCCCAGTGGCAGACGGCGACAGCACGGAAAACTTGCAAGACGAAATCATGGATCGCCTTGGAATTGTCGCCGAGCGGCATAAAGTTTCGCTACGCGGCGTTAATTGCGCAAACGCCTTTTCTCATCTTATTCGGGACGTACATGAGGCTAGCGGCCAAAAGGCAGTCCTTCTTTTGGATGAGTACGACGCACCCGTCATTAGCCTTGCCAGCAGGGACAAGTTTTCTTATGATCAGAAATTGCTTTCCGATACTCGGAACATAATGCAAAAGTTTTACACGCAGATTAAAGCTGAAGAAGAACACATCAAGTTCGCCTTCATTACAGGAGTCACTAAGTTTTCCAGAATGGGTGTGTTTTCCAGGCTCAACAATCTGCTGGACATTTCCCTTTTCCCAGAATTCAGCGCTTTCATGGGATACACCCATGAAGAGCTGAATACGTATTTCTCTCCTTTCATAACCCACACCGCTCATGAACTCAAGATGAGCGAAGAAGGGCTTTTAAATAAACTCAAAGAATATTACGACGGTTTTTCCTTTGACGGCGAAAACGAGGTGTACAACCCTTTTTCAGTCCTTTCGTTCTTCAAGGCAAGAAAATTCGGAAACTTTTGGATGGGATCAGGATCTAACACCGTCGTCAGGAAATACCTGCGGGATAAGGCGCTTACGGTTGACCAGTTCCGGGGCCAGGAAATGGACTACAACGATGCAACACAGCCCGGTGAAATTGACGCCACTTCGCCTGCAGGGTTCCTCTACCAATCGGGCTACCTGACCCTTCGGGCCACAAAGGGAGGAGCGTATCTCCTGGATTATCCCAACAGCGAGGTGCGAGAGTCAGTTTCAAAGCTGTTTCTGCAGAATTTCAACTCCGACTGGGGGGCTATCGGCAAATCAGGTCGGGAACTGGGCGATCGACTGGCATCCGGCGATATCGCTGGAATGGTAAGCGTCTTATTTAAACTTCTTGCGGGCATTCATTACCGTGACCACTTGGACGCGAACAGAGTCCCGCTGGTCAGGTCACTCAAAAAAATCATCCGCAAGATATCCGGCTCGAAAAGTCTTGAACCGTCGGACGAGAGCAAGGCGGCGACGCTGGCGGACAAGCTCCAAAAGGAAAAGGGAGAGAGCTACTACCGGTCCATGTTGCAAACCTGCCTGTGGATGGCCGGGGCTAAAGCCACCCCCGAGAAACCGGAGAACTGCGGGCGTCTGGATCTGGAAGTTGTCTACGGATCCCTTACGTACGTCCTGGAACTGAAAATCGCGAAAAACGCCAAAGGGGCGGCAAGGGCGGCAAGGGCCGGAATGGACCAGATTATCCGGAGGGGTTACGGCGGCGCCTCGGAAACGCCCGTCCTGGTGTCGCTTGCCGTCGGCAAGGCGGAGAGGAACATCGT
>JAIRZX010000143.1 GCA_031267005.1 Deltaproteobacteria bacterium | reverse complement strand
ACCGCCCGCTCCGTGGGCGTAAGGAACTTCCAGAGGCCCGAGGACAACCTCAGGGCCGGGGTGAGGTACCTGAAGACCCTCCTTGACCAGTTCGGGGACGACGAGGTCCTCGCGCTGGCCGCCTACAATTGCGGCCCGGACCTGATCCGCCGCTACGGGAACAGCATCCCCCCCATCACCGAGACCAGGAGTTTCGTGAACAAGGTGATGGAGTATTACCAGTCTTACATCGAGGAGACCTGACAGGGAGGGGCGCGGGCCCTCCCTGCGAGGAGGGGCATCGTGCTTCCCTGAGAGGAGGGGCATGGATATTCGCGAAGGCGCCGGCGTTAAAGAGGCCGTCCGGCCGGTTCACGGTGTCAACCGTGCCCGCGTCCGGTCCCGCTCCCTCCCGCTCCGCTGCCTCCTGGGCCTTCTCGCCCTCGCCCTGGCTTCCGCCGCGGCTCTTTTTTCGCGCCCTCCCTCCGAACTCTGGGCCCAGAACCGCTACATCGAACCCATCACCATAGCCCCCAGGGAGCTCGTTGAGGCTTACCTCGCGAACTTCCACGACGCGGACGCCAAGTACACGGGCAGGCTCCTGGTGATTACCGGGCGCATAAGGGACATATTCCCCCAGGACATGACCTACCGGAGGGGGCCCTTCCCTTTCGTCACCATCGACTCGGGGCCCCACCAGCCGATAATCGTCTACCTGTGGGACTGGGAGGCCCTTGCCATCGCCAACCCCCGCCCGGGGAGGACCACCTCCGTCATGGGATTCTGCCAGGGGGTAACCCCACAGCTCTCCCTCCTGGACTCCTGTTTGTACCCCGGGGGCTGCGGGGGGCCGGTGGCCTCGTTCTACGGCCCCTACTTCAAGCTTCCTCCGAGCGGGCCCAGAGGCGCAAGGAGGATACCCGGGCAGTAGCCGGGCCTTGGCCTCCCCTTTCGCGACGGGGGCCGAACGGCCCTGATGGCTTGGAACCCGCCTTTACTCTCCGTCTTCAAGAAGACCCTGCCGCGTCTGCGGGAAGATGCGGCGCTCTGTAAAGACAACACCACGCAAGTCGGGGCGACCCTTTTCCGGAAGGCGGGGGGCCGCCTTTTTTTGTTCTGGGTCCCCGCTTTGCAACTGGCCTTCCGCAGGTATCGAAGCAGGCCTTCCGGGCATTGATGCCGACATTCTGGTCTTCCGGGAATTTAAGCTGACCTTCCGGGTTTAGAAGGGTGGTCTTCCTGGCATTGAAGCTAGCCTTCCGAAGATCCGGGCGAAAATGCGGCAGTTAGTGCTTCCAGGCGTTGAAATCAGCCTAAAGGGCTTCCAGGGCGCTTCCAGGGCGGGCGCGGGGTTTTCGGGGGGGGGGGGGCCGGAGCGGTGCGGGAAAGGCTTCGGCGATGATAGCGCCTGCCGTGTGATTCATCGGCCTGAGGGCCGGGGTGCGGACCCAAGCCAGAACTGGGTGGTCTGGCCCGAGGTTGGCCAGGTATGGGCGATTTTTTCCGAGTTTAACCGAGTTTTTCCGAGAATAACCGAGAATATCCGAGAATATCCGAGAATATCCGAGAATAAGCGAGCTTCACTGAGTTTTGCCGAGTTTGGCCGGCCCTGGCGACGGGTGAGGCATCGGTCTCTGAGGAAAGGTTTTTCCGAAAAGGAGAAGGGCGGCCTCCCCCGGTCAGAGGGGAGGCCGCCCTTCTATAAGGCGTTGGCGGAGAGGCGCGGGCAGGCTTTCCGACGGGAACCCTCGGGGGCCCTCCCTCCAGGAGAGGGCCCCCGAGGGCTGGGAAAGGCCCGGACGGGCGCGGCGGAGCCTAGACCACCCGGCTCAGGTTCCTGGAGCGGCCTATCTCGAGCTGGGCCGCCTCCCGCATGTTCTTCTCGATGGTGAACTGCTTCTGGCCGTCCATGTCCCTCTGTACCTCGTGGCGCAGGGCGCCCAGGTGCCTGTCGGTGGCGGAGGCGGTCTTTGCCTTGCTCATGCCCATTGAGGTGACGAGTTCGGCAGAGCTGGCGTTGTCGCTCATGATATCCTCCCGCGGGTGGGGTTAGGGGAGGGCGCGTACGGCCCTTGGACTATTCTAGCATCCGCTGGGGAGGCTATCAAACCTGGAAGTAATAAAGGACCCCCTCCAGGCGGTGGACCCTGGCCAGGGCCTCGGGAGAGGCGGCCTTGACAGTGTCTATGAGCCCGCTCAAGAGCCCCGCGGCCATGTTCAGGTCGCCTTCGGAGGCGTTTTGGCGGGCGCGGAGGTTCTCAAGGCCCACCGCGTTAAGCGCCTGGGGCGGGGACGGGGGCGGGCCGGACGGGGGGGCGAGGGCGTCCGAAAGGGCCTTTTCGAACGATCCTGCCCCCGCGTCGGGGGAGGCCGGGGCCCTGGCCGGGTTGACCTTGGCTCCGAGGGGAGGGGTGAACGGGATTATCTTCATGGGCGTGTCCTCGCTGGGGCAGGGGAAGGCCTCTCGGCACTGATTTAGGCGTAGCCTTAAGTATAGCCTTGGCTGAGGCGCCTGGAGATCCCGCGGACTTCGGGCGGAAGGGATCCAGGGTCTCAGATCTTTATCGGATAGCCTGAGGAAAATCTTGAGGGGAGAAACACCTATAACTCAAGTTTTTTTCTAAAAAATTGAGATCGGGCTGATTTTATCTAGTGATTTCAAACACTTAGCCGTCAAAATCAAAATGGGGCCCGAAACCCTACCGGCGGTTCCCGGGGCAGGCGGATCCCCGCGAGTCATTGCTGGCAGGCCAGGTTTTTACGAGGCCGTGCTTGAATCACGGACCATCCGGCGATGGGCAGGGCCAAGGGACAGACGAGTCGCTGGCTTTTGCAAAAACAAGGAAATTGTTGACTTTTGGAAAAATGAGCAATATGATTTGAATCAAGTTTGATGAGGATCAAGCCGGAAAAACGTTTTTTATTCACGATATTCGGCCATCCGTTGCCGAGGCCTCTCTTTATCCGTAGCCTTCCGGAAAGCTCCGGACTGTTTCCCGCCCTGAAAAAGGTTTAGTTTGGCCATGCCAGCCTCTGACATCCCGAGATACCCCCTTCTTTCCCCCGCGCTCTGCGCGGAGAGAGGCATCGGTGTCCCCCGCGATGACACGACAGGCTTTGGCATGGTAATTGCATCTCTCTCTCTCTCTCTCTCTCTCTCTCTCTCTCTAGACTCTCACAGAAGTAGCGACGATCTAGACAAGCCCAACTCGTCCCGCATCCTTTCGTTCGGAAAGGGGCGGGTTTTTTTGTGCCGCAAGGACGGATCACCAGGTCCGGTTCCTGCGGCTTTTTTTGTGCCCTTAACGGGAATTGGACTCTATCCCCGCTACCTCGACCCCCCGGACGCCCAGCCCCGCATAACCGCCGGGGTCGGCGGGCCGCTCAGGTGCAATCCCTTTCGGAACTCCGCCTCTCGGTTAAACACCCTAGCCCGACCCCCTTTGGCTCCCGGTGCCCCCTTTTTGCGGCCAGGATCCCGTTCCCCTCCGAAGATCGCGGCGCCGCTAGCGGGTCTCCCGCCCCCGTTAGGCCGCAGTTCCCGAAGCGGATATGGGCGCCGCAGATCCTGACGGATTTCTGCCGGGGCTCGAATGGTCGGGAACGCCGCATGGGGGGCGTGTCCGTCATGGCCATCGATCGGGGTTAAGCCAACCGCCGAGCCATTTCTGTCCTGTTAAACCAGTCTCTCCAATTGCAGTTCCTCTCTCTTTTTTAGTGCCTTCCTCTGTCTCCCTGGTTTAAGGGCAAAGACGATTGTCCTGTTCCGTACCCTATGCCTCCGCCAGGCCCGGATCTCCTCTCTGACTGAATACCGGGCCGGTCACTTTTCTTATCCTCTCTCCATTCCTCTCTCTGCCTTGAAGCGGGGTCGGCAACTCTGCGGCCCTGCGGACTCACCTCTCTTTCCCGCAGCGAAATTGCCTTTTGCCTTGTCCGAGGCCGTCTCGGCACAGGCGCGGCGCGCCCGAAGGGGCAAACCTGGCCGGATAGGCCCGGGGCCCCGCCTAATCGGTGCGGTGCCGGATAAGGCGGCGTACGCAGGTAACACCTGCCCAGGTGCAAGACCTTTAACGCTTTGCCGCAGGGCCTGACTTTCGGCTCTGAGGCGAATGAACTGTTGCTTTGCCTGTCGCCGGGGCGGCAATGCTTAGTCTCTGGCTTCAATACAGCCTTGAAACAAGGAATAATGAAGGATGAAAAATTTAAAGCTTCTCAAGAATGCGGTTACGGGCCACGCGATGGCTCCGAACATTTCCAAGGCGTTCTTGGCAGTCTGCTCGGCGCTGGCGGCGGCCCTGCTCGCGTTTCCTCCGGTTGCCTTTACGGCCCCCAAACAGACTGACACCGATACTATTGGCTCTGGCGGGTGGATTGCTTATCCGAATTCAAACTTCAATTACATGCCGTCCATGCCGGGGTTGGGCAACACTATCGTGATATTCGATCCCGGCCCGGAGCCGTCCGGTAACGAATTGACTTTCAATTCTGATGAAATACAAGGCATGAGCGTGGTGGGGGGAGGCTCGCAAAACGGCGAATCAGTGGACAACGTTCTGATTATAACGTCAAACGCAGGAGACGCGACCAGTGCGACTAATTATGCGAAATTCGCGGTGGGCGGAGTAGCAGCTGGAGCAAACTATACGCAAGACGTCACGGTTACTGGAAACGATATTCTCGTTGACTCTTCAGCCAGAGATTACGTAGTAGTGGAGCAAATCATCGGCGGGCTGGCAAATCCGTATCCAGGCCAAACGGATGTGTATGCGACGCTTGTCGAAGCCAACACAGTCACCTTCAAAACCGGGTCCGTGATGAAGGATGGAGTCGTGACTAAACTTATATTCGGTGCCGTGGTATCAGGAAATCTTGCCTACGACGTGTTTGGAGAAGCATCTACGAACACCGTCACCTTTGAGGGCGGTTCCGTGGCGCAGGCATACAGCATAGTCGGCGGTAAGGTCGACGGGGCGACGAGTTCAGCTACCAACGCCCGCATGCTCGTTCACGACAACAAAGTCGTAATCGAGGGTGACGATGATATCGGAACGGTGGCGGTCGGGGGATCGATTTACGGAGGTCAAGCCGGTACTGGAACCGGCTCCGATGAAGACGAAGAGGACGAGGACGACAGATATTACGTTATTCACGTGTATGATAACGAAGTTAGCATTTCGAGAGGCACCGTTACCAATAGCGTAGTTGGCGGACACGGCTTGGAAGTGAATAACGGGATATTTAAAAACAACACGGTTGAAATTTCCGGTACAGCCCAAGTGACAGGCTGGGTCTCCGGAGGGAGAGACGCTATCGGATCCTCGAACAATACCGTCGAAGCCAACAAATCCTACATCAAAGGCGGCTCTGTCGGGGGCAACGCGTACGGCGGACGGGTCATTACCGGTACGGCGCTATCGAACTTTGTTGCGGTGACCGGAGGCACGATTGGCGGCGACGCTTACGGCGGGTATGTGGAGCAAGGCGACGGGGAAGTAACAACCAACTACGTTACGGTCAATACCGCCGACGCGGCATCGAGCATAAGGGGCGCATACGGAGCAAGATCCTCAGATGGAGTTGCAACGGGAAACCATGCCGACGTGACCGTCGCCAATAACCACGCTCTTACATTAACGGGTAACGTCATGGGGGCTTGGGTCGCCGGAGCTGGCGGCGCCGCCGCCTCCGGCAACTATGTCGACATCAATATCGGCCAAGGAACATTTGCCGCAACTACCGGCAACGGTTTAGTCGTAGGCGCATTAATCGATGCGAACGGCAACTCTACTGACAACAGAGTCAGCATTGCCTTTACGAATGCCGCAGGGATTATGAATTTCGACGGCAACGTCACCGGTGCGGATGTGGGCGGAAACGGTGCCATCAGTTACAACCAAGGCGTAAAAGCAGTCAATATCAATGTCGGAAGCGGGACGTTAAATCTTGGCAATACCTTTGGTTCCGGCAACATTATCGGCGCACAGCTCGGCGGCGACGGAAATATCACCGGGAGCGCCGTCTTAATAAGCGTGGGAAGCGGTTCTCTGAGTTACGCCGAAGATCTTTTTGGGGCTTCGCTCGTCGGGAGCGGAAATGCCGCCAGCAACTCCGTCGATATCGAAATAAACAACAACGGCACGTTTAATGGCACCGGCGATATGAGCGCTGCTAATGTCTATACAGATGGAACAGCTTCATCGAATACCGTAAACGTAAGACTCGGCACGGGCGCAACGGTAGATTTGGGTACTGCCGTCACCGGCGCAAAAGTTATCGGAACAGGCAACGCCACTTCCAACAAAGTCACGATTTCATGCCTAAGCTCCGCCGCTTGCGCCCAAGCAGCGGCGGACACCGTAATCGGCGGCACCGCGGCAACCGGAACGGCTTCCTTGAACGAGGTGCATTTGCTCGGAGCCGCCACCGTCAGCGGAGAAGTTACAGGCGGCCATTCCGGAAACGGCGCCGCCCTAAACAACTCCGTCTGGCTTTCCGGAAACACCGCCGTAACCGGCGGAGTTAACGGAGCTTATGGATGGACAAGCGCCACCGGCAACCACGTGTACGTGAACGATCTCGTCGGTGGTGTCGACGGGGAAATCAGGGGCGGATACTCCAGAGCCTCATCCGGTGACGCCAGCCACAACTTCGTCGATATCTCCGACAGCAAGATAAAAAATTCCGTTTACGGCGGTAGCGTGTACTATCC
Organism: Deltaproteobacteria bacterium; assembly: GCA_031267005.1. Lineage (GTDB taxonomy): Bacteria > Desulfobacterota > Desulfarculia > Adiutricales > Adiutricaceae > JAIRZX01. Next base: position 2,427 of record JAIRZX010000143.1, on the reverse strand, counting down.
ATCCCTTGGAACCACTCAAAACAACACCGTAACCTTAAGCGGGACGATAGATCTGAGCGGAATTTCGAGTTCCGCCAAACTTGCTGGCGGAAATGTAACGACGACTGGTGCAGACGGGTTTACGGGCAACAAGCTCGTCTTGGACAACGTCACTCCTACCAGTAGCATCGACAGGTTTGATACAGTTTCCAATTTCCAGACCTACGACATCAAAATCGACAGCGCCCGCGCCAGGGCGGCCACCTCCTCGGCCGCCCCCCTCCTCTTGGCGAATAACGCTACCTTCGGCGACGGCGCCAGCGGCAAATCCGACATCGCCATAGTTATCGAAGGAGCCGATCGCTTAAGCGTAGGCGAAACTTTGTACATGGCCTCAAATTCCATCAACAGCGCCGGCATAGGCACCGTGACGGTCACGCAGCACCTGACGGTGTACACCGTAAGCCCTTCGGCGGCAGGGTTCACTATCGACTGGCTGTCCACCGGCGACGAGGCCAGGGCGCTCTCCGAGCTGCCCCTGGCGGACGTTTCGTTCGTAAACCGCGGGAGCGACCTCATAGCGAGCCAGGCCATCCCCGCCGCCATCGAGAGCGTCGCCGGGCAAGTTGGCGCAGTGGCCTTCGCCGCCGTCGGCTACGGATGGCACCGCACCGAAACGGGCTCCCACATAGACGTGAAGGGCGTGAGCGCCGACGTGGGTGTGGCCGTAGGGACCGAGACCTCGTTCGGGGCCTTCGCGGCGGGCGCGTTTTTCGAGTTCGGCGACGGCACCTTCGAGTCCTTCAACGACATAGGCGGCATAGTCGGCTTCCACGGCGAGGGCGACGTCTCCTATTGGGGCGGCGGCGTGTTCGCGAGGCTCGATTTCGGGCAGAAGGACGCCAGTAGGCCCTATTTCGAGGCTTCGTTCCGCGCGGGCAAGACGAACGCGGAATTCCGCACCCGCGACTTCAGCTTCGCTTCGGGCGCCGAGATCAAATACGACATGGACGCCAAGTACTGGGGCTTCCACGCGGGCGGGGGCTATATCATCGAGTTCAGCTCCATCGACGCGACCTTGGACCTTTCCGCCACGTACTTCCATACCCACCGCGACGGGGACGACGTCTTGGTCGACGGCGACAGGACGAACCTGAGCGCCGTAACCTCCTCCAGGATCATAGCCGGAGGCAGGCTGACGGGCCAGCTTACCCGTTCCCTCAAGGGGTACGTCGGGCTCTACTACGAGCACGAGTTCGACGGCGACTCGGTGGTGACTTACGTGGGTTCACCCCTTCCCAAGGCTTCCCTCGGCGGGTCCACTGGCATAGGGGAGCTCGGGCTCATAGTCAGCACCCCCGACAGCCCCGTGGAGGTCCAGATGGGCGTCCAGGGCTCCGCAGGCCGCCGCGACAGCTTCTCCGGAAGCCTCAGCATCAATTACACTTTCTGATTCAGCTTGATAACCGGCGGACGGCCTCCCGGAGGCCGGTCGCCTCCCATTCCCAGGCGGCCCCGGCGGGAGAACTCTCCCAAGGGGCCGCCTTGATATTTCCTACCCCACGAAGGGACGAAATCCCACGGAGGGGCGAAGTCACACGGTGGGGCGAAGTCACACGGTGGGGTGGAGTCCCAAGGTGGGCTGGAGTCCCAGGGGTGAAAATCTCAAACCGATTTTCCGTTTACCGGATTTCGGCCGCACGGCCCGGTCCGCCTCCATGGCGTCTCAGCCGTCAAAGGCCGCAACCCCGCCTTGGACCGGCAGCCATGAAGCAGGGGGGGGCAAGCGGGAAGCCGACGGCGGGGCGGGTCTTTCTGGAGCGGCAGACTGCCTCTCGGCGCGGCTGTTTTGCCTTGTCCCTGCGCACGCGCCTGTCTCGCATTTTTCGCGTTTCCTCCCCGTTGGCTCTAAGCGCAAGCACTTAAGCGATGAGCGCCAGTTTCCCCGGCGGGCGTCCGGGGCGGCTTCCGCAGACGGGCTTTCGGGGTGGTTCCAGCGGGCGGGTTGCCGGAGCGGCTTCCGCGGGCGGGCTTTCGGCGGGGGGCCAGTGGGCGGGCTGCCGGGGCGGCTTCCGCAGGCGGGCTTTCGGGGCGGTTCCAGCGGGCGTCCGGGGCGGCTTCTCCGGCGGGCGTCCGGGGCGGCTCCTACAGCAGGATGTCGGAGGCGCTGATGCCGAAGTCCGAGGGGTGGAAGCAGCGCAGGATGTTTCTCAGGAACTGGCCCTTCTCGTCGGTGTCGGAGAGGTTTATGAGCTCGCCGCGGACGATGCCGTCCTCCTTGCGCTCCATAAGGTAGGCCAGGGGCCGCGCGTCCACGGCGTCCGGGGGCGTCTCCGCCACCATCGCGACCTCCTTGGTGTCGGTCACGAGGAGCGTCCCTATGGGGTAGATGCCCACCATGTTTATGAAGACCTTCAGCAGGAGCGGGTCCAGGGACTTGCCCGCGGC
>JAIRZX010000074.1 GCA_031267005.1 Deltaproteobacteria bacterium | reverse complement strand
CCCTTTGCCGGGCCCGCTCCGGGAAAGCAAAGCGAGCTTGAACCGCATGTGGGAAATACCGTCCCGGGAACTGTACGACGCCGTGAAGAGGCTGTTCCTGGAGTCCGCCTTCCGGCTGCCTCCCCGTGTGGAGGAAGGCCTCGCCGGCGCGCTCGCCAGGGAAGAGTCGCCCCAGGCCTTAGCAGTCCTTAAGATCCTGGCCGAGAACATCCGGGTCGCCAGGGAGGACCGCCTGCCCCTGTGCCAGGACACGGGGCTCCCGCAGATACTTATCGAGTGCGGCGCCGAAATCGTGTGGACCGGGGATCCCGCCCTCGACGCCGCCGCCCGCGGGGCCCGCGACGCCTACAGGGAGGGGGGGCTCAGGGCTTCCGGGTGCCTCCCGCTCTCCCGCGAGAACCTCGCGTACGATCTCCCCGTCAGCGTGGAGTACGTCCCGGTGCCGGGAGCCCGCGCCACGGTCTACACGCTGGCCAAGGGCGGCGGCTGCGACAACAAGAGCACCCTCGTGAACCTCCCGCCCACCGCCGGCCGCGGCGAGGCGGTAAAGGCCGCCGCCGGAGCGGCGCTCGCCGCCGGCCCCGACGCCTGCCCGCCGTTCTACATGGGCGTCTGCGTGGGCGGGACCTTCGAGTCCGCACCGCGCTACGCGCGCCGGGCCTTGTGGGGCATCCTTTGGGGCCCTCCGCCCGAGCCCGAGGAGGAGGCCTTCGCGCGCGACGTGGCGTCAATCCTGAACGCCTCCGGGCTGGGGCCCATGTGCGTCGGGGGCAGGACCACCGTTTTGGGGATCCGGGCCGCCTTCCGCCCCACGCACATAGCCAGCCTGCCCGTCGCCGTTAACCTCTGCTGCCACAGCTTCCGGCCCGGAATGGCCGTTATCTGAACCCCCTTCAAGCGCGCCGGCGTTTCCCTGGCTTGCCCAGCGGTCCGCGGCGGTGGCGCGGAAACGCCCGCGACGCGCCAGGCGCGGCCTTGCCCCCGGCCGGGCGCGCCGGGATCCGTTCCGCAGCGGCGCGGCCCTCCGGGAGCCGCGAACGCCCGAAAAGGGCCTTGGCTGCCGGGGGACGCCCGGAAGCGCCGTTGCCGCGCCCGGCTCCGCGACGCCTACCTCCCCCGGAGCCCCCCCGAAACTTACCCGCCCGCGGCCCGGAACCCCCCGGAACTTTACGGCTACGGCCCGGAACTCCCCAGGAGCTTAACCGCCGCGGCCCGGAACCCCCCGTAACTTAACGACGGCTGCGGCCCGGAACCCCCCGTAACTTAACGACGGCTGCGGACCGGAACTCCCCCGGAGCTTCGGGGCGGGGGCTTCATGGCGGAGTCCCGGCGCGGCGCTCCTTTGTTGAAAAGGCCCCGGCCTTTGCCTTAAAATAGGCGCTTAACCAAGCCCATTCGCGCCCCGACCGGCCAGCGGGAGGCCGCGCCCCCGTCAGTCCCACACTCCCCCAAGGAAGCGGCACCCGCGCATGCCCCCCTCCCACCGCACAACGCCCCGCGAGCCCCTCCGGGCCGGGACCGCCGGCCGCCGGAAAGGCGCGGCGCGCGCGGCCGGGGCCCTCGCCCTGTTCGGCGCCCTGTCCCTGGCCGTCGCTTCGGCGCTCGTTTATTCCCACTCACCGCCCGCCGCCTCGCCCTCCTTCCCGGCTTCCGGCGCCCTGGCCCTGGCGTCGCCCTTCGCTTCCGAAGCCCGCGCCTCGGGGACCGGGCGGGACATCTCCTCGGACGCCGAGAACTCCCTCTTCACCGATTACCGGGACGTGCCCGGCGTCACCCAGGAAGAGATAGACGAGCTGGAGAGGCTGAAGCTCTCCCGGAGCTTCCTGGTGTACGGGTCCTGCGCCACCGCCGAGGCCTTCGTTACCGCGGACGGGAGGGTCGGCGGCTTCTCGGCGCGCATGGCTTCCTGGATGTCGGACCTGCTGGGCATGGACGTGCAGCCGCGCATCTACCAGTGGGACGTGCTCATGAAGTCCCTGGACGACGGGGAAGTGGACTTCACGGGCGAGCTCTCCCCCACCGAGGAGCGCCGGAGGGAGTTCATGATGACCCCGCCCATAGCCGAGCGGGGAACCAGGTACTTCCGCCTGAAGGGGGCCGCCCCCTTGGATACCATAGTGAAGGAAAGGAGGCTCCGCTTCGCCTTCCTGGCCGGGTCCGTGACCCCCCGGCCCGTGGCGGCGGCCAGCGCCCACCCGTTCGACGTGATAGAGACCGCCGACTACTCGACCGCGTACCTGCTCCTTTCCACCGGGCTGGCCGACGCCTTCATAGACGAGTCGCCCGCCGAGGCGGCCTTCGACTCCTACGGGGACGTCGTCGCCTCGGACTTCTTCCCCGTCCTCTTCTCGGAAGTCTCGCTCGCCTCCAAGAACCCCGAGGCCCGAGCGGTCATCTCGGTAGTCTCCAAGGCCATCGAGGCCGGGGCCATGCGGGGCCTCATGGCCATGTACACGAACGGCGCGGCTGACTACCGGCGGCACAAGTACACGCTCATGCTGGGCCCGGACGAGTTCAGGTTCCTGGAACGCAGGATCTCCTCCGGCGATCCCATACTGTACGCCGCCGAGGACGACAACTACCCCGTGAGCTTCTACAACGGGGAGGAGGGCGAGTTCCAGGGCATGGCGGTGGACGTCCTGAAGGAGGTCTCCCTCGTGACGGGCGTGGAGTTCAGGCCGGCGAACCCCGGCCCCGTCGAGTGGCCGTCCCTCCTGCAGATGCTGGAGGACGGCGAGGCCTCCGTGATAACCGAACTCATCCGCAGCCCGGAACGGGAGGGGCGCTACCTGTGGGCCGACCCCCCCTTCAGCTCCGACCGCTACGCCATGCTCTCGCTTTCCTCCACCCCGGACAGGAACCTAAACGAGATCCGCTTCTCCGAGGTGGGCCTCGTCTCCGAAACGGCCTGGGCCGAAGCCTTCCGGGGATGGTTCAAGGACCATTCCCGCACCCGCGAGTTCCCTTCGACGGATTTGGCCTTCGAGGCCCTGGAGCGCGGCGAGGTCGATCTGGTCATGGGCTCCCGGAGCCTCCACCTCGGCATGACCAACTACCGCGAGCGTACCGGCTTCAAAGTGAACCACGTCTTCGAAGGCAGCTACGCGTCCAGCTTCGGGCTGAACATCCACGAGACCATGGTCCGCTCGCTCCTCTCCAAAGCCTTGCCGCTCGTGGACTGCGAGACCATCTCCAACCGCTGGCTCCAGCGCACCTTCGACTACCGCGGCAAGCTCGCCCGCTCCCGCGTGCCCAGGCTCGCGGCGCTCGCGGCCGCGCTCGCCGTCCTCCTGGCAGTGGCCGCAAAGTTCCTGTGGCGCAAGTCCAGCGAGTCGGCGCGCCTGGAAAGCGAGGTGCGGGAACGCACGGCCGAGCTCGCGTGCCAGAAGGAGGAGGCCTTGAGTTCCCTCAAGGCCAAGGGGGATTTCCTGGCCCGCATGAGCCACGAGATCCGCACCCCCATGAACGCCGTGATCGGCATGGCGGAGCTTGCCCTGAGGGAAAAGATCCCGGACGAGGCCTCGGAGATGATAACGAACATCCTCCGGGCCGGGAACTCGCTGCTCACCATCATAAACGACATCCTGGACTTCTCCAAGATAGAGTCCGGCGCGATGGAGATAGTGGCCGCCCCCTACCGCCTGGGCCAGCTCGTCTCCGACGCGGTGGGCATCGCGGCCGTGCGGGTGGCCGGCAAGCCCGTCCAGTTCCTGGTGGAGGCCGACCCCCGCCTCCCCGCCACCCTCGTGGGCGACGAGGTGCGCATCCGCCAGCTGATGCTTAACCTCCTGTCGAACGCCGCGAAATACACCAAGTCCGGCTTCGTGAAACTGCGGGTCGAGACGGGCACCTACGTCTCGCCCGAAGGGCTGTGCGCCTGGCCCCGGCCCGCCGAGGGCGGCGGCCCCGCCCCTGAGCCCGTTTCCCAAGCCCTGCCGGGTGACACCTGCGAGTGGCGCCCCAAGTCCAAGGAGGGCGAGTTCTGCGTCTGGCCGCCGGCCGAGCCCGACGAGCCGCCGGACGGCCCGGGCGCGGGCCCCGCCCTGGACAAGGGCGCCGGCCCCGGCGACGCGGCCCCCGCCCCCTACTTCGCCCTGCCCCCCCCCGCCGCGGCCGCTGGGGACCCGGCGTCACGGGACGACGGCGCCCCGGAAGGCGGCGACCCCGGCCCCGGCCGCGCGGGCTCCGGCGGCCAGGACCCCGTCGGCCAGGGCGCGGAGGGGCGGGCGCGGAAGCGGGCGAAGGGACGGGCGCCGGACGCGCCTGACGACGCCGACGACGACGCGGAGGATCCCGCTAAGGGCGCCCCCGCCGCCCAGATCCCGCGCACGGTCGCGCTGCGCATAGCCGTCTCCGACTCGGGCATAGGCATCAAGCCCGAGGACATGGGCAAGCTCTTCGGGACCTTCAGCCAGTTCGACCAGCGGCGGAACCGGGGCATCGAAGGCACCGGGCTGGGG
>JAIRZX010000064.1 GCA_031267005.1 Deltaproteobacteria bacterium | reverse complement strand
TGGAGAGGGGCATACTGGAGGTGGCGGGCGGCGAGTCGCTGACGCTCTCGCTCTCGTTCTACGTGCTGGACGACGACAAACTGGAGGCGTTCGAGCGCGACCGCGGCCCCGGCCATCCGGCCGCGGCGGCCGCCGCAAACGATTTGGGCGCGCTCCTCTTGATCATGGGGGACGCGGAAGGCGCGGTCGAGCTGCTCAGGAGATCGCTTTCCGCCCGTGAGGCGGCGCTGGGACGCGACCACCGGGAAACGCTCGAGGCGGCCTCCAACCTCGCGGTGGCGCTTATGGCCTCCGGCGACTACGCGGGTTCCTGGGAGCACAGCGCCGCAGTGCTGGATTCCCGCTCGAGGACGCTGGGGGAGAGCCACGGCCTGACGATAGCCGCCATGATCTCCCTCGGCGCAGCGTGCGCGGCCTTAAGCGACAACGAAGGCGCGAGGGCCGCGTACAAAAGGGCGCTGGACGCTTCGGCGGGCTCGCTTGGCCCGTGGCACCCCGACGTCCGCAAGGCGTCCTACGGCTTCGCCAGCCAGCTGAGTTTCCTCGGCAGGCACGGCGAGGCCGTGGAGTTTTTGGAGCGCGAGCTCGCCGCTGCCTCAGGGGAGGGCCGGGGGCCTTCGCACCCGTACGCAGTTACCGCGCTTTGCCACCTGGGCACGGCGCTGGGCCGGGCCGACAGGCACGCGGAGGCCCGCGACTGCTTCCGGGCGGCCTTGCCTGACGTCAAGCGAATAGACGGCGATGCGGTTTCGGACGCTTACATCGTCGCCGTCAACCTCGCGCGGGCGCTAGCAAAGACCGGGGAACTCCTGGAGGCGCGCTCGATCCTGGAATCGGCCCTCCAGGGCTACAAAGCGGCCTTGGGCGACGATTGCCCCGAAGCCCGCGTCGTGGAGAGTCTCCTGGCGAGCATCGCAGCAACGCTCGCCTCCCCCGGAACCGGCTCGCCTTCCCCTCCGGAGCGGGAGCGGGCGGATCCGGGCTTGGCCAGGGCCGCGGATCTCGCCCGGGCGCGGGAGTTCCTCAAGGCCCAGGAGGAGGCCTTCGGGGAAGGCAGCGAAAATGCGATCGAAGCCGCGCTTCATCTGGGATTGGCCCTCAAGGAGGCCGGCGGGGCGCGGGAGGCGGAGGAGGTCTTATGCCGGGCCCTGGACGCCGCCCGGAAGTCGCTTCCCGGCGGGCACCCGGCCATCCTGGCCCTATCCGTCGTCACCAAGGGCATTGAACGCCTCGACCTCGAGGAGCTGGAAAGCATCCGTTTGCAGTTTGAAGGGGTCCTGGCTGAGACGGATTCCCATCAAGGCGGGGGCCGCCCGCTGACCGAGGAGTGCCGGATAGCCCTCGACCGCGTGCTAAAGCTCATCGCCCTCAAGGGCGGCAATTAGGGCCCCGGGGCGGATTTGGGCGGGTGGCCGCGGGGGCGGGGCAAGGTTTATGCCCGCCAGGGAGCCGGATCCTGCGGGAGGGCGGGGATGCCGGACGCCCCTCGCTCCGGGAGGGACTCGGGGAGTCCGGGCCGCTTTTCCAGGCCCGGCTTGCCGGGCCTGGCCTTCCCGGACCCTCCCTTCCGGAGTCGGAAATCGCGGGACCGTCTTTCCGGGCGGCGGCGCGACGGCATTCTGGCCCGGGGTAACCGCCTGGACGGGCTGGACAGCCCTGCGCCTTAAGGATCGCGGAATGACGTTGCGGCTGGGGGGGGGAATGCCTCGGCTTATAGGGACGGAACCCGCCCCGGCGGGCGCGGATTGCCGCCGCTGAGCAGGCGGCGTCCCGTTCCCGGGCCCAGGCGGCGTCCCGTTCCCGGGCCTTCTACGCGGCGGCCGCCGCGAGCCCCGCGGAGCCGCGCCAGTCGGGTGGGAAGTCCGGCCAGGCGGAAAACGGGTTTGACAATCTTGAGGCATGGGGCTATACATAGCCCTGGCTGTTGACTTGCCGGGAACGCCGCTCCGCAAGACGGTTCCGGAGCCTTTGCCGCCGGTCGGGCGGGGGAGGCTCCGGGCGTGATTCTCCCCCCGCGTTGCTTTAAAACCGTCTGCGTTGCCGCAACTGCCCGCGCCTCAAGCCGAACGCCATATGAGGGGAGGGCGGCCTCGTCCGGACCGCCGCTGTCGGCCTTAACGTTTCCGTCCGCCGCCGCCGCAGTGGGGGCTTATACCGGTTGCCTTCCGTTGGAAAGCCCGAGAGAGGGGCCCCTCGACATGCCTGTTTTCAAGCTAGGAGAACTGTTCTGCGGTCCCGGAGGCCTGGCCAGGGGGGCGCTCGGAGCGAGGTCAGCCGATCCGGGCACCCTGATACGCCACGAGTGGGCGACCGACTACGACCCGGACGCCTGCGCGACCTACCGGAACAACATCTGCCCGGCGAGGAAAGGCCAGGTGGTCTGCTGCGACGTGCGGGAACTCGACATGTCGAAGCTCGCCCCCGTCGACGCGCTGGCCTTCGGGTTCCCCTGCAACGACTTCAGCCACGTGGGCGAGCACAAGGGCATGGACGGGAACTACGGCCCCCTTTACTCCTACGGGATAGAGGCCGTGAAGCGCTTCAAGCCCAAATGGTTTTTGGCCGAGAACGTGGGGGGGCTCCGCAACGCCAACGACGGAACGGCCTTTAAGACGATCTTGAAGGAGATGGCGGATTGCGGGTACGCCTTGACGCCCCATCTTTACCGCTTCGAGGACTACGGGGTGCCCCAGGCGAGGCACAGGATCATCATCGCCGGCGTGAGGGACGACCAGGAGGCCGTGTTCCGCGTGCCGTCGCGCTCGCTCCGCAGGATAGCTGACAACTCCTGCCGCGCCGCGCTCGAGAACCCCCCGGTTCACGACGGCCTGGCCAACAACGAGAGGACCAGGCAGTCGCCCACGGTGGTCGAGAGGCTAGAGCATATCAAGCCGGGGGAGAACGCCTTCAACGCTGACCTGCCGGAACGGCTCAAGCTGAACGTCAAGGGCGCCCTCATAAGCCAGATCTACCGCCGCCTGGATCCGGACAAGCCGTCGTACACCGTGACCGGGAGCGGCGGCGGCGGCACGCACGTCTACCACTGGTCGGAGCCGAGGGCGCTCACCAACCGCGAGAGGGCCAGGCTCCAGACGTTCCCGGACGACTTCGTGTTCAGCGGCTCCAAGAACAACGTGAGACGGCAGATAGGCATGGCGGTGCCCGTCGAGGGGGCCAGGATAATTTTCGAGGCGATGCTGAATTCGTTCGCCGGCGTCAGCTACGAGTGGGAGAGGCCGAACCTCGGCATGCATCTCGGCCCGAAGGCCGGCCCTTCGAACGGCCAGCAGGCCGGGCTCTTTTCTCGCGGGCCCGCCGGACCGTTGTCCGATCAGCCCGTCGGCCCGCCGACCGGAAGGGCCTCGCGCCCCGGCCGCAGGGCCTCTCCGTCGGCCGCACCCACCTTGCCCGGCTTGGCTCCCCCCGATCCCTCCGGTAACCTGTAGCCGTTCCGAGGCTGTCGCGGCTCCGCGGTTGCACTTGACCGGCGTAATTTCGCCTTCCGAACTAAAAAACCAAACAAGAACCCCGAATATCCGCCCGGTCGTTTTCCCCGATCAGAGCTTCCGGCCCTCTGATGTCATCAGAGGCAGCTCTTCCGGAACGATTGGGCAGCACGCCCTTCTGCCGTTTCAGTATTCACTGCGCCTGCCGGAAAGGCATGCGTCATGTACCCTTCCGGCTTTCATTTCCTCGCAGCGGCGCCAATCGAATCACGGACCGTGCGTCACGGCCCATGCGCGGAGCCTGTAAGATATTTGGCTGAACGCGATGCTATTCGTTAAGCCATACGCGAAGCTTTTCGGGGTTTCGGACGGCGTTATCCAAAAATTCACGCGAGATAATAATCATTCGTGAATCGAAACGACGCATTTATGACGCCGCCGCAATAATTCGGCGGGGACAGGGGGTTATGCCGAAGACTTAGAACATAATAGTGCAGAAAGATATCTTTTATTAATCTGGATGAACTATAGCAAGTTGTTGGTCTATTTCTTTGCCGCCGCTATCGCATATTTTCGGCAGGAACGAGGTGTCAAACCGCTCCAGTTCAGCCGGGCGGATTTATTGCGGCGGCGTCATTTATGCGTGGTTGTCTCGGTATGTTTGAACATAGCGGGAAATAATTTCGGAAAGGCGTTGACCTTTCCCAAATCGATCTGCGGAATATCGCTCGTGCGGACCATCTGCTCGCGGAAATCATTCCATCACGGTTTGCACGCCGCGTATGCGCCAAGAACAATTATCTATGTTTCGTGTTCGTTCCAGAGGCAGTTTCTGGAGTCGAATACTGGAGAAAATCTTTTCCGTCCAAGCGTCTCCGCGTCACTGAGAACTCTGAAATCGTTCAAATTACTGACGGTATACAACAAAATTTAATCCGCAACGAAAATCCTGTCCATGGCTTCCAGCGAGTCCGGGATACCCCTTCTCCCGTGCCAGTCGAAGAATAACCCGTACGATTAGTAATTGCCAGCAGATATGCCGGAGCACATTTTCGCCTTGCCTGGGCACATGAGAGCGATGCAACAGGCCGAAACTAAATCGGTTTGCAATATGCGAAAGTCCCGCACAGAGAATATGCCATGTAACGCACGGAGGCGAGTTCGCAGTTTTCCTTCTGTATTACGGGCGCCATATTCCGAGTACTCTGTCCCGAGTGCTCTGTCCCAAGTGCTCTGTCCCGAATGATTTTGCCACCCTGGTGGATATAGCCTTGTTCTGGGACTTCTGTAAATTAGTGAAGGCGCATCCCTTCAGCAAGATCCTTCTGCCTTCTTGAAGGAGTCCCCAGCATTTCAGCCTTTGGTCACCTATCATGTCAGTTAAGACTATCTTTTTCCATGGTTTGAATATTTCTGAAACAAAAAAATGTATCCAACATAAAAAAGCAGACAATTTAATTTTGTAAGTTATATAATCGATACTTTTATAATTTTTGACTGTGACGGAATAACAGATTTTATGTCGCTTCAAGAATATTCAATCCGCTGGAATTTCCACGAAACTGTATAAATTATAGCTTAGGAAAACTTGGGGGCGCTTTGAATTGACCGTAGCGCGAACCTTAGACGGGACCTTAGGTATCAGCCATTGACAGAAGGCTCCGCGTACTT
>JAIRZX010000063.1 GCA_031267005.1 Deltaproteobacteria bacterium | reverse complement strand
GGGGCGCGGGGAACTCCGATGAGGCGAGGGGCGCGGGGAACTCCGATGAGGCGAGGGGCGCCGGGAACTCCGATGAGGCGAGGGCCTCCGGGAACTCCGATGAGGCGAGGGCCTCCGGGAACTCCGATGAGGCGAGGGCCTCCGGGAACTCCGATGAGGCGAGGGGCGCGGGGAACTCCGATGAGGCGAGGGGTGCCGGGAGCGAAACCCCTGACGCCGGGGCTGGCGGAAGGCGGCGGAGGCGGGAGGGTGGGAAGAAGCGGGGGAAGAAGCCGGAAAGGGGGTTGGGGAAGGAGGTTGCGGGGGAAAGGCGGCGGCTGGGCTCGATCCGGGCGCGGGAAGCTACCGGCGGGGACTCCGGGCGCCCGTGGCGGCGTTCGCGCCTTACGCGCGGCGCGCTCCCCCGTAGTCCGCCCGGCCCCTGGCGGGGCCCCGGCTTTGCGGGCGTCCGGGCCATCAGTTGGAGTTCTGCCTCAGCCAGGCGTCCCTGGTCTCGGCGGTAGAGAAGTAGTACGTCTTCCCGTCCCTCAGCACGGTCAAGGCCTTGCGCTTGTCGAAGTACACCCCCGTCTGGGAGTCGGCCACGAGTTCCTTCTCGCCCTGGGGAGCGCCAGGCATGCGCCCGGGCGCGGGTCGCACGAGCCCCCTTACCACCCAGACAACGAGGTAGAACAGCAGGGCTATGATGGCTATGCGGAGCAGGGAGGCCATTTCCGTCCGTTTCGGCCCGCCGTGCGCGGGGGGCCGGCTGGCGCCCGGGGCCGCTGGCGAGGCGGGGGGCGATCTTCACGGGATCGCCAAGGGCCGTTTAGGGATCGTTATGAAAGCGATACGGGAATGTTCGGGATCGTTTCAGATCGTTTCGGGATCGTCCGGGATCGTCCGGGATCGTCCGGGATCGTCCGGGATCGTCAGTGTATCGTTAAGTGATTGTCTCGGGATCGTCAGTGTATCGTTAAGTGATTGTCCGGGATCGTCCGGGATCGTCAGTGTATCGTTAAGTGATTGTCTGTGCGTGATCGTCCGGGATCGTCAGGGATTGTTTGCGCGTTATCGTGCTGGATCGCCAGGGAGCGAACGGGATTGTTCGTGCGGGATCGTCAGGGATCGCCCGGGATGGTTATGGGATAGTTTGAGATCGTCCGGGATTGCCCGGCACCGTCCGGGATCGGAATAGGAGCGTTTGGGTATAGTACGGGGAAGGCTCGCGATTGCCGGGGAACGTTTCTGAAAAGGGATCGGGAAAACCGGAAAAAGAAGAACGCGCGGATGGCCGGGAGCGCGGGGCCTGAGGCGGGGGGGGAAAGCGGGGGCTGCAGGGCCTCCGCCGGGGCCCGGGGGAGGCCTTAAGCCTCCGAATCGGCTGAAGCCGCCCCGGGCTTTAACCGGCCGATTTCCGCACCCCGTCCCCCGAGCCGGGCGGCAGGGCGGCGATGAGCCCTTCCACTGACTTTCCGCTCGCGGGGTGGATCCAGCCGGGCTTCACTTCGGCCAGGGGGTACAGGGCGAAGGCCCTCTCGCCTAGGCGCGGGTGGGGGACCAGGGCCTCCTCGTCCAGCGAGAGAAGATTCCCCAGGTACAGGAGGTCGAGATCGATTACCCTCGGGCCCCAGCGCTCCCGGCGGACGCGGCCCAAGGCCGCCTCGACCCCCAGGAGCCCGCGGACCACCCGGACCGGATCCGGAGGGCAGAGCCAGATTTCCGCGCGGTTAGCGTAATGGGCCTGCCCGGGGGGGCCGCCCACAGGCTCGGTTATCCATATGGAAGAACGGGCCACGAAGGAGAAGCCGTCAAGGCCCCGCATGAGATCAGAGGCGCGAGCTACCGCGCCTTCGGGATCCTCCAGGTTGGCCCCGAAGAGAATGCCCGCCTCGAGGGGGGAGTCGTCAGGGGACGGCGGCGCCTCCGGCATGGCGGTTCCTCGGGTCCATGGGTGCGTGGATGGTGAGCGTGGCCGCGTGGGGACATGGGCGCAAGGGACCCATGGCTTCGCGGCTCTGCGGCCCCATGGCTTTGCGGAGCCACTGCTCCATGGACACGCCAAGGCACTGCGGGTCCGACTGCAGGTCCTGGACAGGCAGTTTAAGATACGGCGCTTAAAGCTCCGGGTGAAATGGGGGCGAGGGCGTCCCGGGGCTTCCCGGCGTGCTTCGATAAGGGGATTTTAAGGCCCGGAAGGACGCGGGGGACCGTGGGGCCCAAGGCCCGCTCCGCAAGAGATCAGGCTCGCTGCGGCAGTTTGCTGGCAAGGGGCGGCGGGTGTGAGGCGCTTCGGATTATACATGATTCGGCCGCTTTCCGAAACGCAAGATGGCGCTCCTTCGGGCGGCTACCCGGACGAGGCTGGCCGGGGGGCTTCGGAGCGCCGCTGGCGGGCCGGGCTGAAGTTGCGCCAACGCGGCCATGGCGGGGCAGGACAGGGGGGGCAGGGAGGGGGTGGCGTCGGGCCGGCCCGGCCCGACCCTGGCAGTGACGTGACGTGACGTGCGGTGAGGTGGCGGCCCGGGCGGGACCTGCCCTGGCGTGGTCAGGGCAGTGAGGGGGCAATGCCGGCCCGGGCTGGGCGGGGATGATGAGGTGCCGGATCTGGCGCGTCAGGCCGGGCCGGGCCGGGGTTGGAGGCATGGAGGCGGCGGGCCGGAAGGGGGTGGAGGCATGGAGGCGTCTGGCCGGGCCGGGGTTGGAGGCATGGAGGCGGCGGGCCGGACGGGAGGGGGTCAGGGCGCGTACACGATGCCTGCGTAGCCTACGGACTGGTTTCCGGGCATTACGTCTGTGGAGGAGTAGTAGTCGATGAGGCGGCTCTTGCATTTCATCTCCGACGCCATGCAGGCCGCCGCGGCCGCCGCCCCAGCGGAGCAAGCCGCGAAGCGCTCGTTTCCGAGCGCGAGCATCTCTTCGGGGTCCATCGCGAGCGCGGCCTCTATGAAACTCGCGTCGTTGCGTTCCCGGAAGCGCTCCCCGGCTGCACCGGGGCCGGCGGGCTCGAAGCCGTAGGCCTCGCCGTAGTGGGTCAGGTCAGTAGAGGCGACCACCAGGGTTTTTTCCCCCGCCAGGACCTTGAGGAGCGCCGAAGCGAGCGCCACGGCGCTCGCGTCGGGGGACGCGCGGAGGGCCAGGACCCTGGCCTTGGGGAAATAGTGCTTCACCAGCGGGAGCTCCACCTCAACGGTGTTGTCACCGGTGGGTCCCCGCCAGATCTGGAGGCTCAAAGCCCCGTCGGCGGCGCTGGCCAGCTCCGGCGCCAGATCGGGGGCCAGCCTGACGGGGTCGAGGGGGGTCTCCCAGAGGTCCTCCGGATAGCTGACGGTTTTGGAGCCCGCCATCAGGTGGCCGCCCAGCACCGCCACGACGTCCGGGCCCCCTGGCCCCAGGAGGCTACCGGCGGCCTCCAGGGTCCGCGCGGCGAGCTTGCCGGAGAAGAACCATCCGGCGTGAGGGACCACGCACAGGGCCTTGTCGCGGGGGGGGCCGGCAATGGCCGAGGCGCAGCCCGAGCCCTGGTAGCCTTCCCATTCGCCTATTGCGGCCAGGGTTTCGGCGGCAGACGCCGGGTACCAGCGCCCGGCCAGCTGCGCCTTGCGTAGGGTGGGGGTTTTCGCGGGCTCTGGCATGGGGTTTCCTCGGCGCGGCGGAGGCTGGGGTTCCGCCTGTTTCGGAGCTCCGGGCGGGGCCCGGGGCGGGAAAGGGCTTGCAAGCGGCAAACTGGGGGAGCCGGCGGGGGGGTGCGGGCGGCCTTGGAGGCGCCGTCGTCACCGGGCGGAGGGCGGCCTTCGGCGGGACGCGCCTTCCAGGATAATGAGGCCTGCGGATTGCATGGCGTTGCGGGCGGCGTACCCGTTAGGGGAGGGCCTCGGAACCAAGGCTACGGAAGCGGCTCCGCGCCGCGGGAGGGCCCGGGACGGAAAGGGCCGGGGAAGGCGGGGATAGAGTCCCGCGCGGGCGCCGGCGGGCCCGGCCCGCGCGTCAAGGTACCGGGACCAGGCGGGTTCGGGGGCGGGGTTTCGGGAACTTCAGGGAACTTGGAACATCGGGAAAACCAGGGAGAACCTGGGGAACACCTGGAAAAACCTGGGGAAAACCCGGAAGAAGCTTAGGGAGCCCCCGGAATATCCTGGGGAGAACCCTGAAGAAGCTTAGGGAAAACCCGGAAGAGGCTTCGGGAGAACCCTGAAGAAGCTTAGGGAAAACCCGGAAGAGGCTTCGGGAGAACCCTGAAGAAGCTGAGGGAAAACCCGGAAGAGGCTAAGGGAG
>JAIRZX010000029.1 GCA_031267005.1 Deltaproteobacteria bacterium | reverse complement strand
AGGAGAGCGCCACGGCCCCCAAAAGCGCCAGGGTGAAGCCGTCCGCCAGCCCTTTGAGCCGTCCCGCCATGGAGCCGGTCATAGCCGATAGCCCCTTTCCGGCCCCGAGGCGCAGGGGGGGGCCTCCGCCCATTATAAAGCCACCGCCCGGGCCTTTCAGCCCATCGGCGGGGGTTGCGGCGGCGCCGTGGAGGGGCGTCTCGGCCTGGCTTTCCGCCGCCCGCGCCCGCCGCCGAACGGACGGGATGGGGCGCTATCGCCAGCGGCGGTTAGGCGCTGACGAGCCGGCAACCGATTTCCGGGAAGGGGTATGGCCTCACTCGGCCTGCGGCCGCGCCGGACGCCTTAGCCTGCTGGAGAATCGCCGCTGGGCCAGAGAGCGCCTTTGGCCAGTTTTTAAGGTTCGAGGCTCATGGCCTCAGGGCTCAAGGCATCAGGGCTCAAGGCGCCAACAGCACCCAGCAGTTCAAGAGCGCGGCCGGAAAAGGCGCCGAGGCTTGATTCTACAGGAAAAAGCCCATCCCTGACCTTTTGGCGCTTTCGGAGGCAAGAGAGCCTGGGCAAGGGAAGCGCGTTAGGGCAAGGATTTGGCTTAAACGCAAGAGATGCCAATGCCCCAGTCGCAGAGCCTTTACCCAGCCTTCCGAGGGGGGAGGGGTTTCTGAAGTGGAATCAAGGCTTTGGCGCGGCGGACTTTGCCCTTACCAGCGGCCCTGCCAGAACCTCTCCCCGGGGGTGGAGCCTCCGGACGGCGGCGGCGGGGGCGGGGGGATCGCGCCCCCCCTGGCGGCCGGGGTGAGCTGGTCGACCTTGCGGACGCCGTAGAGCCTGCCCTCCTCCAGGGAGGCGCGCTCGGCGGCGTAGAAGGCGGTCAGAAAGTCCCGGCATTCTTCCGGGGTCATGTCCGGCGGGAGGGCTACGCCGATTTTCGCGGAAATCTTTCCCGCCACCATGAACAGGGGGCCTTCGCGCCCGGGCCGGAGGGGCTTGCGGAGGATTTCCTCCAGGACCATTAGCTCGTAGTCGCCGTAGATGGAGAGCTGGCCCTTGGTGAAGCTCCAGCGCCGCCTGTCCCCGTCGGGCTCCGTGACGGCCAGATCCGGGGCCAGCGCGGGGCTGGGGGCCACTATCACCAAGGTGTCCGCGAGCATGTCCCCGGCCCTCATGCGGTCGCGGTTCCACAGCGGCAGGAGCGTCACGGCCGCGAACCACAGGAACGCGAAGAGCGGCCCGCTTATGCCTAGGCCTTTATCCGTGAAGAGCGAGATTAGCGGGAGGAAGATCTCGAACTGGCGGGTCAAGTTGCGCAGGACCACGGCGTAGGGCGCGAGGGCGCCCCCCTTGCGGCTAATGACCTTGAGTTTCAGCGTCTTCTTGCCCGGGGTGCTGCCCTGCCAGGCGAGCTCGAAGTAGATGAAGTAGACGTTGTTGACGATGAAGCACATGAAGAGCACCACCGTCCACGTAAGGTCGGAAAGCTCGTCGAAAAGCCTCATGGGGGTGACGAAGATGAGGAAGTTCATCCCGATGATGATGAAGAGGTCGTAAACGAAAGCCAGGAGGCGTTCCAGCCTCGAGGCCAGGCGCAAGGAGAGCATCGCCCCCTCGGGGGACAGGAGCGTTCTCTCGGAGCCGTCCCGCACGGCCGAGAACTCCCTGAAGCGCCAGGAGGCGGGCGGCGTTCCGGCGCCCGGCCGCGGGTAGCCCGGCCAGGCGGGCGGGGGCTGGGTGAACGCCATGCCGCGGCCGAAGCCGGGAAGCGGGCCTCCGGGGAGGGCGGCCTGGGGGTACAGGCCTTGCTGCGGCAAGCCCTGGAAGCCCTGGCCCTGTTGCGGGTGGGGGTACTGGGCCTGGCCGTATTGGCCGTGGAGGGGAGGCCCCTGGGATCCCGGCGGGCCGTAGCCGGGAGGGCCGTACGCCGTTGGCTGGCCGTTCATGCCTCGTCCCTCCCGCGGTATACGAAGTACCAGTACCAGAACATGGCCGTGAAGAGCGCGAAGAACGCCCTTCCGGCGGTGAATGATATGAGCTGCCTGAAGCCTCCTTCCAGGATCGAAGCGATGAAGAGCATCAGGACGGCGCCCAGCATGACGATGCCCGCCCGCGCCCCGGCCTTGGCCACGGCTTGCCTGCGGGGAAGCGCGCCGGGGAGCACTATGGCTTGGGCAATCGAGAACCCGGCCGCCCCGGCGAGCAAGATGGCCATAAACTCCGTCACTCCGTGGATCATGAGCCAAGCTATGTAGGGGACCCCGAGATCCTTCTGGACGTGGAGGGAGACTACGGCGCCAACGATCTTCCCGTTGTAGAAAAGGAGCGCGGCCGTGGGCACGCCGAAGGCGAAGGAGAGCGTGAAAGTCAGTATCGCTACCTTGCTGTTGTTGCGGAAGAGGAAGGTGGCGAAGTTGACGAAGGTATCCTCGAAGCCCGGCCACGGCGCGAAGATCTCCTCTTCCAGGATCGTCTGTTGGGAGTCCGAGGAGGAGACGGGGGCCATGCCGATGGGGAGGAGCTCGTGGTAGTTGTTAAGGTCGTAGCTGACGAGGATGTAGCCCGAGAAAAAGCCGGCGGCCATCACCAGCAGGCTGGCCAGGAAATGGAGCCTTACGCCCCTCACCGCCTGCGGGAAGTCGCGGGAGACGAAGCGGCGGAAGACCTCCCACAGTGTTTCCCTCGGGCCGTAGACGGCTATGTAGGCCCTGAAGGAAAGGTTCTCCAGGTACACGAGGAGTTTCCGGTCGAGTATGAGGTTCCTCGCGAGGGACAAGGACGACACCGCTGTCTGGTAAAGTCCCGGCAGCTCCAGGGCCTCGGAGGCGTTGAGCTTCCTCCCGCCGCTTTTGTCCATCTTGGCGAGGAGGGCCTCGAGCCTCGTCCAGCTCTCCTCGCGCCCCTTCCGGAACATGGCGCTTCTCAGGCCCTGTTCAGCCTTGGACATGGGCGGCGCGGGCTGCGCGGCTCCGACGTCGGGCGGATGGGACGCGAAGGGCTCTTGCTGCCGGTACGCCCCATGGGAGGAGTATGGATCCCGTGGCCGGCCTGCCCCCTGGGGGGCGTAAGGCGGCTGGGGCGGGTACTGGCCCAGGGGGGCGTAAGGCGGCTGGGGCGGGTACTGGCCCTGGGGGGCGTAAGGCGGCTGGGG
>JAIRZX010000538.1 GCA_031267005.1 Deltaproteobacteria bacterium | reverse complement strand
AGCAGGGCGTCTGACGCCGGAGACCCGTCCGCGCCGCCCGCCCCCCCGCCCCTCGGTTGTCCCGCCTGCCCGGCTTCCGGACGCTTCCCTCCAAGCGACTCGCCTCTCCGTCGCCGGCCTTCCGGGCCCTCCCCCCGCCCCCCCCTGCCCTGCGCTCAGCTCAGGCCACCTCGTGAACGGACGCAGAAGAAATTCATGAAAGTCCTAGTCCTCATACGCTTCTGAAGACCTTCCATGCGCGTAGCGTTTTTCACTGTTAAGAGGGCCGCTATGCGCGACCCAACCTTTACAGGCTTTTGCGCGGGCGTCAGAATTGAACCGGCCTGTCTCGGCTGGTAAAATGTCCCGATCCCAGCGGCGGGGCCACCCCCCGATTTTGCGCCTCCCCCCCGGTTACGGGGCCTTCCGGCCGAAGGCGGCGCGGGCCTTTCCGCGCCCGGGGAGTCCTGGCGCCGGAGGCCTCCCGGCCCCTAACATATTAAGGAAAGGACCGAAAACCTCATGGCATCCAAAAAGATTCTGTTCATCGTGGGCGACTTCGTCGAGGACCTGGAGATTTACGTGCCCTTCCAGGCGCTCGAGGCGGTGGGACACCGCGTCTTCGCGGTTTGCCCCGGCAAGAAGCCCGGGGACGCCGTGCGCACCTCCATCCACGACTTCGAGGGAGACCAGACCTACTCGGAGAAGCGCGGCCACAACTTCGCCTTAAACGCCGACTTCGACGAGGTCAAGACCTCCGACTACGACGCCCTGGTGCTCCCCGGCGGCCGCGCCCCGGAGTACCTCCGCCTGAACCCCAGGGTCATCGAGATCGTCCAGGAGTTCTTCCGCGACGCCAAACCCGTGGCGGCCATCTGCCACGGCCCGCAGATCCTCGTGACCGCGGGGGTCCTCAAAGGCCGCACCTCCATAGCCTACCCCGCCGTGGGACCGGACGTGAGGGACGCGGGCTGCGCCTGGGGGGAGGTCAACGCCACCGCCTCGAACTCGCTCATAGACGGCAACCTGGTTACAGCCCCGGCCTGGCCCGCCCACCCGTCCTGGATCAGGGACTTCCTGAAGGTCCTCGGCACTAAGATCGAGCCCTGACCCGCAAGCCCCGCCCCGTCTTTTACGGGCCGGGCCCACCCAATCCCCCCGCAGAGAGGCGGCCCCTCCCCCGCGCCGCTCGCAACCCCGCGCCGCTCGCCGTCTCTCGCCGCTTCGTTGCGGGGCGCCGCGCCGGACCCTGCGGAACCCCATCCGGCCCGGAGCCTGCGGCTCCGGGCCTTTTTCGGTCGCCGAAATAACTACGGGGCGCGGCTTTGCCCGCGCCTCCCCGCCCCCGGGACATTCGCCCGCGCGCCCGAAGGCTGTTTCTTGCGCACGCGAGCCTTCACGGCGCAGCATGGAGCCTCCGGGCGGAGGCTTCCTTCGTCCGTTACGGACGGATCCGGATTCTTTTAGCCGGAATTACGCATTTTTTCATTGAAATTAGCCTCCATTTTACATAAAATAAGAACGTTGTAACTGATTACGACACAATTAACTCCTATCGGGAGGCGAACGCGACTGGCATGGAAGGCACCGTGGAACACGCCGGCAAGGCCTTCCCCGTGGACTTCGAGGGCTTCCTGGAGGACGCGTCCCTCTGGTGCCCGGAGTGGGTGGACCATATCCGGCTCGAGGAGGAGATAGACGAACTCACCGAGGAGCACGAGGAGGTCATGGAGCGGCTCAGGGAATATTTCGCCGAGAACGGCAGGCCCCCGCGCGTGAAGGACACCACCCTCGTGACGGGGTACAAGCTCAAGACCATCTACGAACTCTTCCCTTCCGGCCCCGGCAAGGGCGCCTGCAAGATGGCGGGCCTCCCCAAGCCCGACGGCTGCACTTAAAAGTGGCTTGAAGGCGCCGCCGGCGCCGCCCCGGAACGCCGCTGGCGCGCCTGGCGCCCTTTCCAGCGCCACGTGACCTCAAGCCGGCCCGGCTTTCCGCTTCGTTCCCCGCGCCGCCCAGGCGCCCGGTCCGGCGCTGTTTGCCCCCCTTCGCTTTCCTTCCGGCCCGCGTCGCCGGCCTGTCCGGCCGGAGCCCTTTCGCCTTTACCGACCCGCCGGGCCCTGCCCGGCTTGGACGCCCCCTCCCCTTCCGGGGCTGGCGGGCCCATGAAGGTCCCGCATGAAGATCTGGTCGCGCCTGTCCGCAAGGGATCTGCCCCGTTTCAAGGAGGGCCTGGCTTCCGAGCTGGGCGAGCTGTTCGACGCGCTTGCCTTCGAGGCCGGGCCCGAGCCAGCCCCGGAGGCGTACCTGAGCGCGGAGCTCTCGTACAGGGGGAGGGCGCTCGGCTGGCTGAACGCGTCCCTGAAGGACACGGACTCCGTTCCCTCCGAAGAAATAAAGCCCATGATCCCCAAGGCGGCGAAAATCCTCCTGGAGAAGGCGGCGCTCAAGAAGGCCCTGGCCCTCGACCGGGAAAGCGGGCTGCTCAACAGGGACAGCTTCCTGGCCAAGGCGGCCAAGCTCATGCCGCCCTTGGAGCAGGTGCCCAGATCGCTTTCCCTGGACGGGGAGGCTGCTACAGGGACGGCGCTCGCCTTAGTCGAGCTCCAGGGCGGCTGGGGGACGGAGGCGAAATCGCTCGCGAGGCGCCTGAACTCCATGCCCGGCCTCGCCGCCCTCGGCAGGATCTCGGACGGGACGCTGGGGCTGGTCGCGCACGGGACCCCTGACGACATCCGCGCCCAGCTGGACGCGACCCTCGCGGCCTTGGAAGGTGCGCAGGGCGCGGCCTCGATCGCGAGCTTCCCCGACGACCTGGGCCCGGAGGACTTGAACCCCGCGAGGGAACCCCGCCCCTCCTCCGCCCTGCTGGAGAAGGCCCGCGCCGCGCTCGCGTACGCGAAGCTCCGGGGCAGCTGGCCTAAGGCGGCGGCCTTCAGGGACGTCCTTGCGGGCATGGGCAGGATCACCCAGGTGCTCCCCCAGGGGCGCGTGATAACGGATCTGGGCCGCGCCGCGGGCGCGGCAGCGGGGCAAATCTTCACGGTGAAGGACGGCTCGGGGGAGGCGAAAGGCGATATCGCGCTGTTCGAGACCGCCCCCGGCTACAGCCTCGCGAGGATCCTGCCCGCCCAGGGCCCCGCGGCTCCGGGCGCCGCCCCCGCGAGGAAGCTCGCCGAAGGCGACCGGCTGGAGTTCTCGGGGACGGAATCGCCGGCGAACCGCGCCTCCGCCCTTCCGGCGGGGAGCGCCCCCGCTCCGGGGAGGGACGGGCTTCTCGAGGACTTGGCGTCCCTGGCCTCGGAGGCCAAGCCCCTCCTCTTCGCCCTCGCCCGCCTGGACGACTTCGAAAAGCTCTCAGCCATGCTGGGCGCGCCCGAGGCCGAGGGCAAGATGGACGCCTTCGCCTCGGCGCTGGCCTCCGTGTTCCCCTCGCCCCCGGACCGCGCGGCACCCTGGGAGCCCGGATGCCGCGCCTTCGTCTGGTCCCCCCCGCCGGAAGGCGCGGAAGGCCTCCTCCGGGACTTCCTGAAGGGCCCCTCCGGCCCCGGCGGCGTCTCCATGGCCCTGGTCTTCTGGCCCTCGGAAGTGCTCGCGCCCGACGGAATAGCCCGGGCGGGGGCGGCCGCGCTCCTGGAAGGGGCGATGACTGGCGAGGCCGTGGCCGTCACCTTCGGGCCGCAGACCTTGAACATCCTGGGCGACCGCCTTTTCGACGAGGGGGACGCCGAGGGGGCCGCCCGCGAGTACCGCCGCGGCCTCCAGCTGGATCCGGCCCACCTGAACCTGTTGAACAGCCTGGGCGTCTGCTACGGCCGGCTGGGCGACCAGAAGGCCGCGGAGGCGGCCTTCGACGACGTCCTGCGCCTGGATCCCGAAAACCTTATGGCCTCCTTCAACAAGGGATGCTCGCAGCTCCTCTCCGGCAGGCCCGAGGAGGCCGAGCGCTGGCTGGAGAAGGCCGCTTCCTTAGATCCCAAAAACTTCGAGGTCCAGTACCAGCTGGGCAAGACGGCCATAGAACTCGGCCACGCCGGCAAAGCCCTGGCCGCGCTTGGCGCGGCGGCGGGGCTCAAGGCCCGCCGCGGCCCGGTCTTCGGGCTGTTGGGCAAAGCCAGCCTGCTCGCCGGGGACAGCCAGGGGGCGATGGCCGCCTTCAAGCAGGCGGTCAAGTACTACCCGGACGACGCCGAGAGCCTCTCGTCTTTGGGCGCGCTGTACCGCGAAGAGGCGCGCGACGATAAAATGGCGCTGTCTTTGATGCGCCGCGCGGTGGAGCTGGACCCCTCCAACCCCCTGTTCAGGCGCAGGCTCGGGAGCCTGCTCTTCGACTTGGGGAGGTTCGCGGACGCGGAGCACCACCTGAAATCAGCCCTGGAGTACTCCGGGCGCCGCGAGCCTGGGGACGGAGGGCTGGAGGTCCTCGCCGCGAAGCTTAAGGACGCCAGCAGCGCCGCCTCCGGCGAAGGAGGCGGGGGGGGGCAGGAAGGGTCCGGCGGCTGCGGGGCCGGGGCCGAGGAGGCTGCGGGCGGGGAAGGCTTGGCCTAGCCGAGGGCGGCCCGGCCCGGCCGGGCCGGGCCTCGCGGAAGGCGCGTTCCGGGCCGAATCCCCCTGAGCGAGGAGCCGGGCCGAATCCCCATGAGCGAGGAGCCTGGCGCCGGGGGCCGCGGGTGCCAGTTGCCGACGCCAGGCTCCACGGATGCCTGTTGCCGGGCGCCGGGTTCAAAGCGCCGGAAAGGACGGGTGTAAGCTCCGACCTCTCGCGAGCGGCATTTACGGGAACTGTCTGCGCCTGCGCGGCACTCCGTCGGCTTGGCGCTGTCCCTCCCCATAAAAGGCGCGCCTCTCCGGAGGCGAGCTCTTCGGCCCGTAGACCCTGCAAAGGTCCCGTGCCGGCCGCGCTGTGCCTGCTGCCCGAGGCCTTCCGCCCCGCCGCAGAAGGCCTGGGGCCCGCCGTCCCGCGGACGGCGTCGCCACGCGAGCGGCCCCGTTCCGGGCGCATCAGGAAAACTCCGTGCCGCTGAAGCCGCCGGGGCGGGCGCGTCGGCGCCGACCTGCCTCAAAGCGCCAGGCCTCCGCCCCCGAGGGGGCGGCTCCAAGCCCGCGAGACGACGGAAAGGCCGTCCGGGAGGGGAAATCTTCCCCCCCCGGACGGCCCTTCCCGGCGCGTCCCGCGCATCAGGCCTTCCGAACGCCGCCCGCCGGACGCAACCCTCCGAACGCCGCCCGGCGGATTCCGCCAGCGGCTCGGCTATGCCTTCTCGGTGGCGAAGAGCTGGGTGGTCAGGTAGCGCTCGCCGGTGTCGGGGAGGACCGCCACGACGTTCTGGCCGTTGCGCTCGGGGCGCTTGGCCACCTCGGTCGCGGCGAACAGGGCCGCCCCGGAGGAGATGCCGACCAGGAGCCCCTCGGTGCGGCCCGCCTCTCGGGCGGCCTCTATGGCGTCAGGGGTCTTCACGCGGAAGATCTCGTCCACAACCTCCTTCTTGAAGACCTGCGGCACGAAGCCCGCCCCGATGCCCTGGATCTGGTGGGGGCCGGGCTTCTCGCCCGAGAGCACCGACGAGTCGAAGGGCTCGACCGCGACGATCCACGCCTTGGGGTTGGCCTTCTTGATGGCCTCGCCGGCCCCGGTGACGGTGCCGCCGGTGCCCACGCCGCTCACGAACACGTCCACCTTGCCGTCGGTGTCCGCCAGGATCTCGGCCGCGGTGGTGACGCGGTGGATCTCGGGGTTCGCGGGGTTGTTGAACTGCTGGGGCACGTAGGAGTTGGGTATGGAGGCCTGGAGCTCCTCGGCCTTCTTGATGGCGCCCTTCATGCCCTCGGAGCCCGGGGTGAGCTGGAGCTCGGCCCCCAGGGCGTAGAGGAGCTTGCGGCGCTCTAGGGACATGGTCTCGGGCATGACGAGTATTATCTGGTAGCCCCTCGCCGCCGCCACGAAGGCGAGGCCGATGCCGGTGTTCCCGGAGGTGGGCTCGATGATTGTCGTCTCGGGCCGGATAAGCCCCTTCTTCTCGGCGTCCTCGATCATGGCGAGGGCGATGCGGTCCTTCACGCTCCCGAGCGGGTTGAAGTACTCTAGCTTGGCGATGAGGGTGCCTAAGGCTCCCCTGGCCTTGCCGTAACGGCTGAGCTTCAGGAGCGGGGTCTTTCCGATGAGGTCCGTCAGGCTTTCGGCTATCTTGGTCATGTATCACCTCTGGATGGGGCTGTGGGGGGGCTGAAGCCCGCCCCGCCGCCGGCTTCGCCGTCCGGGGGCTTCCCTCCGGAAGGGGGTTTGCGGGAGCAAAGCGCCGCTGGACGTTTTCCCGCCTCCGGGGCTTCCGGAACGCGGGGGCCGCGGCTGGGAAGTGGGCCTCCCGGGCCGCGGGCCAGGGGAAGCCGGTTGAGGCCGGGGTACCCCGCAGGCGTTTCGCGGCGGAGGCCCTGACGGCCGGGAGAGCGGCGCGGCGGGAAGATCCCGCCTTGGGCCTGCAAGGAGAGCCGGCACGGAAGGGCGCCGCCGAGGTACAGCCGGGGCGGCGGGGGAGAGGCCGCGCGGCCGGGCCGGCGGTTCAAACAAAAAAAGCCAAGAACATAGGGAAATGTCCTCGGCCTTCAGGAAAAACTGATCAGCTTAGGAGCCCGCGCCCCCTTTTTAAGAGGGCAAGGGCCTTATGTCTTCGGCCGGCGCGAAAGGCTCCGGGGGCGGGCGTTACCCGGGGTATGGGCTTGCTCGGAACGCGCACGGTTAAAATTATTTTAACATAATGCGAGGCAGAGTCAACCTTTTTTTCGTCGTCCCGTTTTGCTAAAATTTACGATTGCATCAAAAGTCGGGGCCGGCCAGACCCGGAAGCCGTCGCCGCACTTGAAAACCTTATTGTTTAACCTTTTCCGCGATCCTGGGCGCTGGCCCGTCCTCCGCCCTCCCGTCACCGCCGGCCCCAGGCAACCCCCGGCGGCGGCCTAAAGCTGGCCGCTGGCTTCCCTCGGCTCTTTTCTGCCCGCCCCGCCTATTTTTTTTCCCCTCGGGAGCCAAGCGTCCCCTCCCCCGCCCGCGCCTCTCCCGGAGCCCGGAGCATGAACCGGAAACCCGAGCCCGGAGCCCGGAGCCCGAGCCCGAGCCCGGAGCCCGCGCCGGAAGCCGCGGCCCGGAACCAGCCCAGGAAGCCCGGAGAAGCAACCCGGAACCCGCTCGCCTGGTCGGCCCCGCCCTCCCCCCCGAAGCGGGAGGGGAACCAAGCGCCCGAAAGCATTCCCCATGAAAATAGACTCCGTCTGCGTCCGAGGGGCGCGGGATCTGAACGACAGGACCGGGGCGGTGGCCGTCCCCATTTACCAGAGCGCCACCTTCGCGCATCCCGGAGTCGGCGCCTCCACCGGCTACGACTACGCCAGGGTCCAGAACCCCACCCGCGAGCCTCTGGAACGGCTCGTGGCGGCGCTGGAAAACGGCCGGGAGTGCGCGGCCTTCGCGAGCGGCATGGCCGCCATGGACGCGCTCATGTGGCTGGTGCCGCCGGGGTCGAGGATGCTCGCCACCTCCGATCTGTACGGGGGCTCCGTGAGGCTCTTCAACGAACTCGCGGAAAGGGCGGGGCTTAAAGTCGACTACGTAGACACCAACGACCAGGAGCTCCTGAAGGCCAGCCTGGGCCCGGACGTCAAGGCCGTCTTCGTGGAAACCCCCTCCAACCCCATGATGAACGTGACGGACTTGGAGGCGGTGCGGCGGACCGTCGGCCCCGACATCCTCGTGATAGTCGACAACACCTTCCTCACCCCCTGCCTCATGAGGCCGCTGGATTTGGGCGCCGACATAGTCCTGCACTCCGGAACCAAGTACCTGGGCGGCCACAACGACACCCTCTCGGGCTTCATAGTGACCAACTGCCCGGAGCGCGCCGAAAGGCTGCGCCACATCACCAAGACCGTGGGCACGGGGCTCTCCCCCTTCGACAGCTTCCTCGTGATTCGGGGCTTGAAGACCCTGCACCTGAGAATCGAGCGGGCCCAGGCCACGGCCATGGAGGCCGCCTTATGGCTCAAAGTCCACCCCAAGGTCAGGGAGGTCCGCTACCCCGGCCTCCCGGAGCACCCGGGCCACGAGGTGTCGAAGCGCCAGGCCTCGGGCTTCGGGGCCATGATCTCTTTCGCGGTGGACTCCGCCGCCACCGCCGTGAAGGCGCTGGAGAGAGTCAGGTTCATACTCTACGCCGAGAGCCTGGGCGGGGTGGAGACGCTCATCACCTACCCGTTCCTCCAGACCCACGCCGACGTGGCCCCGGAGAAGCGCGAGGCCTTGGGCATCACCGACCGGCTCCTGAGGCTCTCCGTGGGCGTGGAAGCCGCTGAGGACATCCTGGCGGATCTCTCCCAGGCCCTTGGCTGACGGGGCCGCGCGGCCCGTCCCGGGGCGTGCCCCCCCCCCCGCCGTTGCGCC
>JAIRZX010000374.1 GCA_031267005.1 Deltaproteobacteria bacterium | reverse complement strand
AGGGAAGCAGGGGCGTCAACGCGGCACGGCCTTAACGGCCCTGGGACGGGCCGCTTTTCCCCCGTGGTTTTCCGCTCCGGATACGGCGGGCCGCGCCTTCCGGACGCGGAAAGCGCGCTCCCCCCCGGAGCGGCCGCGTCCGGTGTCCTGACTTGCCGTCGGGCGGGGGCCGGGTCCGCGCCCGGGGACTGGAAGTGCCCCGAAACGGGCGCAAGGCCGTACCGTCCTGCGGCAGCCGCCTTTCCGGATCCGTCAGCCGTCCAGCGGAGCCGGAGCGACCGGGCGAGTTCCGGGGCTCAGCGAAAGGTACCCCTTGCTCCCGGGCCAGCCTCCGGCAACTCGTCAGGAATTCGCCTGGCCCGCGCGGGCTGGCCGCTCGTCCCGTCCCGGCCC
This sequence comes from Deltaproteobacteria bacterium, assembly GCA_031267005.1. Lineage (GTDB taxonomy): Bacteria > Desulfobacterota > Desulfarculia > Adiutricales > Adiutricaceae > JAIRZX01. The sequence continues at coordinate 3,796 of JAIRZX010000374.1, read as the reverse complement.
CGAGACGCAGGGCGTCGGCGCGGTCGGCAACGCGGCCGCCGTCGAAGACGAAAAGCAAGGCGCGCTCGTTCCCGGGGACGACCTCCAGGACCCGGGGCGGGAGGAATGGGAGCCCGCGCGACAGCCGGAGGTTCACGCCGCCAAGCCCCGGAAGCTCCGCCCGCCCGGGCTCCCGGGCCGCAAGGGGTCTTGGGCGACCGCCTGGTAAGCCGGAGCCGTCCCCCCCCAGCCTAGCGACGTCCAGAAAACTTACTTGTGGAGTCAAACCATGTCAATGTCTCTGGGATCATTATTTTATAGATCTCAAAAAGTAAGATATCTTGATTTTTTTAGTCTCTGGCATAAATGCATTACTGACGTTTCATGCAGACGCAAACCAGCGCCGATGTTGGACTTAAGAATTTACAGCCATAATTTCTTAAATTCCTAAATGCAGTGGATAATTCATTAAAAAGTGTCGGCCAGAAACGTTTCGCGGGCATATGACACTGCCGCTAAACCACGCAGATTCTGGACAACATTATTCATTGGCCTATTTTACTAAATCATAAATGCCGAAGATAATCATTAAAAGAGCCTGGCAAAACATATTTTCCGGCCAGGGAGCAATGCCTCTAACCCAAGCCGCCATTAGGTGTCCCTGTTTCATGCCATGATTTTCCTGGACCCTAAATTCCGCAGATCATTATTTAACAAATGCCGAGCAGAAATGTATTCCGGTCAGGGCGCAATGCCTCTGACCAACGCCGCCATTAGGTTTCCTTGTTTCATGCCATTATTGTCCTGGACCCTAAATTCCGCAGATCATTATTTAAAAAAATGCACGGCTGAAATGTTTTACGTCCAGGGCACAATGCCTCTGGCCAACGGCGCCATTAGGTTTCCTTGTTTCATGCCATTATTTTCCGGGAACCTAAATTCACCGGACAATTATTAAAAAATGCCCGGCGGAAATTTTTTCCGGCCAGGGCGCAATGCCTCTGACCAACGCCGCCATTAGGTTTCCTTGTTTCATGCCATTATTTTCCGGGGACCTAAATTCACCGGACAATTATTTAAAAATTACCCGGCGGAAATCTTTTACGGCCAGGGCGCAATGCCTCTAACCCACGCCAGCATTAGTTTTTCATTATTTTATTTCTATATTTTCTAAGTCTCGAAATATTGAATTCCATATTTTCATAATCTCAAGAAAAATACATAAAATTATTTTCGGGACGCAACTTAAACCTTCAACCAGCCGCGCTGCATCCTTCCCGACCGGAGCCGGTAATTCCATGCGGCGGAAAGCCCTGCAACTCCAGATCGGGATTCCGCCGCCGCCCCCCCCTGCTGCTGCCGACTGCCCACGCCCACCCCAGCCTTTCAGTGAGGGCGGTCGCCGAGACAGCCGACGCAGCCCCGTTCCGCCCTCCGGCGCTATGAGTGCGGACCCCGGCGTTTTGCTCTTTCGCGAGGTTGGCGCCAACCTTTTATTCTCAGAAAGACGACACCGAGGCGCAAGCGGTTCCGGCAGTCACCTTCCGGGGTAGCGCGCCTTCAGGAACTTCCGCCTCCGACGCTCCGGAAGACTTACGCGCGGACCCGGCGGCGAGCTTAAACGATTCCACAAGCGACACAGGCAACACCACAAACAATGTCGTCAACGTCACAAGCGCCTTCATGGCGTCCCGGAAGCCGAAGACGCCCTCCATATAATATGGGTACGCCGACTTCGGGAATATGCCCCCGGGGAGGTTCGGGAAGAAAGGGATGGGTTTTCTGGCTAGCACCTGCGAGCGGAAGAGTTCGGTGTCGCCGGGGCCTTCGGCAGACGCTTCGCGCGGGGCAGGACCCGGTCCGGGGCGAAGCCCAGGCGTGGAACCGCCCGCGCTGGAAGCCAAGCCTCCGCCGGAGGCCGCAGGTACCTGTCGAAGGGTTTCCGGCCCGGGGAAACGCCCGGCTGAAGGTCACCGTGCAGGAAGGCAACTGCCGAGAGGAAGAGAGGAGGACGAGGAGGAGGAGGAGGCCGTCACGGTCTTCCCGGAATCCGGGCCGGAGCTTCTCCGGGATCCAGGGGCTTCATGGCGCAGCCCTTTGTCCGCCTGGCCGACGTCCGCTCGATTCTAGGCACGGGGTGGGAGAGGACAGGGGAAGAGACGCGGAAAAGAGGAGCGCCGACGGGGCTAAGGCCCACTCGCCGGGCCCCTCCTCTGAGTCTTTACGGGCCTGGCCCCTCCTCCCATCAGGTTGCCGTTACATCCGGGGGCCGCCGCCCGGCCTCCTGGATCTCGGCACGTGACAGGAATCGAGCCCGGGGGCGGGCGGGTTCTCCTGCGGATCGGCCTGCCGCCGGCCTGCCGCCGGGGCGGGGTGCCGTCGGCCGGGGGGCGGGGCCCTGTTCTTGGGCCGCGCCGGGGGACGGGATAGGGCCGCGGGACGGGCGCGAGTTCCCGGGAGCGCCTAACCAGTCCGGGAACCGGTCCCGCCTAAGCGCCGTTCCCGGACCTCCAGCCACCCCCCGGGGATGGCGCGATCGGGCGCGCGCCCGAGTTCCCGGGCCTTCGCGAACGGGACGCCTTGCTCCCGGGCCAGCCTCCAGCCCCTCGCCAGGAACTCGCAGGGCCCCCGCAAGGCTTGCCGCGCGTCCCGTCCCGGCACCGGGCCGCCGGGAAGCGGAGAGCCCGGCTGAAGCTTTCCGCTTCGAAGAGGCAACCGAAACCCGTCGGGGTGGGGGGGCGCTACCCGAAGCTCGGGCCGAACGGCGCCGCCGCCCGGGCGTCCGGTCCGGCCCCCTCCAAAACAGCGGCCGGGGGACGCGAAGGACGCCGCGGAGTCAGACCGCACGGCGCTGGCTAAGCCGGTCTTAGCCTACCTCGCCCTCCACCGAGACGCTGGCGTCGGCGAGGCCGGCCGCGCGGGGCGCCCTCAAAGAAAAAAAGGCGGCTGCCTCCAGGCCCCGGGGCGGGATGAACGGGAGCCCGGGCAGCCGGAGCTTCACGCCGCCAAGCCCGGAAGCTCCGCCAGCCAGTTCTCCCGGCCCCCGCAAGGGCGGGGGCAGCCCAAGTTTGCTCCTGTCCCGGCCCGCCCCTCAGCCCGGGGCCGGCCGCCTGGAGAGTTTCCGCCGCCAGGCCCCCCGGGGCCCCGCGGAGAAGGGAAGACAGGGCCGGGAAACGGGGGGGCGGAGCCTCCCTTTTCCAGCGGCGGCGGAGCCGACCCCCCTCCAAACGCCGCGCGGGCGCCCTTCCCTCCTCCAGGCCCCCGCCAGCCCCGACGGGGTTTCGCCGAAAGCAGTCCGGGCCGGAATCCCCCGCCTTGCCCCCAGATCAGGGACAATGCCCCCGACGCCGAGGCTCCGGAGAATCCAGGCGCCCTTTAACCTCAGTTTCCAAGGCGAGAGTCGTCTCCGGGAGCCCGCCCGCCAGAAAGGCGACGGCCCCCTCCGTCACCTCCGCCCGGGCGCCCGTGCCGGAGACGGCCCCGGCAAGCCCCTCCGCCTGCCCGTCCCTTTTCTGGGCAAAAGGACAAGGTCTCATGAACTGCCCCCCCCTCGTTAAACCTGATTGGGCCCCGCGGGCCGTAATATGGTAAAATAATATAGACCCCGGCGGTCGTCATGCCTGCCTACGCATACAGGCGCGAACGCGGCGGGGCGCATGGCGCGGCAGGGCATTAAGCCAATTAAATTCCCTGCCTCTGGGAGATCGGACATGGAACAGAAACCGTTGCTTATAGGGAATCCGTCCTTTAAGCAAATCATACAGCGAAACCAGCTTTACGCCGACAAGACCGAATATATCCACAAAATGCTGGAGGT